>JAQUOR010000050.1 GCA_028717025.1 Candidatus Omnitrophota bacterium
TTACGTTTCAGAAGACTTTCATGGCGCGTTACCGTCTTTACGTACGTCGATGAAACTTCGTCGAGCGAAGGGGAACAGCCGCAGAGCAACAAAGAAGACAACGCTGCGCTGCCGACGATAACAGTTAGAAAATATTTTTTCTGCATGGTATTTTTGATGTACTCTAAAGTGAAACTCTCCGGCGTTACAATCACAGTTTCTTTTTACGGGATTGTCGTCAACGAAACCATTTTATCGGCAGGCTCGGACAGACCGACGCGCAGGCAAACAACTCTCCTCAGACAATGATGCGCACGGCATCGCGTATAGGTTGGCCTTTATGTATTCCTAACTTTCGTGC
This sequence comes from Candidatus Omnitrophota bacterium, assembly GCA_028717025.1. Classification (GTDB taxonomy): domain Bacteria; phylum Omnitrophota; class Gorgyraeia; order Duberdicusellales; family 4484-171; genus JAQTOI01. Next base: position 341 of record JAQUOR010000050.1, read on the forward strand.
AGGCGAAGTGCACGAGTGGACGGTCGCTCTTAATGCTTCCTGGATCGTAGAAACCCCTGCTACCTTTACCGCAACGTCTTTAAACTTTTCTGCCGCTTTTAAGTTCAGGTATCCGCACATGATATAACCGCGGCTTCCCTTTAAAAGAAGAAAATTTTTGCTTTTAAGCCTCGTAGCAAATGTTTCGATGTAGCGCGAGCCGACTTTTATTTTTTTTATCACCATTATCTTATATATACGCGAATTACCGCCAACGAAAACGCTCATGACCGCTACTATTCGCGTAAATCAGCGTTTCCCAAATTCGCGGCACGCAGTCCCGCCTGCATTGTATTCGGCGGGATCCCGCCGAGAACTTTAGTTCGTATGCGGGACGTTTATAATTTTTTCAGGAACCGTTCGATCCGGACAATTGCTTCCTTTAAGTTATCAAAGGAGTTTGCGTATGAGATTCGAATATAAGAAGAAAATCCTTCGCCGAATGCTCCACCGGGAACAACCGCAACTTTTTCTTCAAAGAGAAGCCGCTTTGCAAATTCCAGAGAATCTATTTTAAATTTTCTTAACGTCGGAAAACAATAAAAAGCACCCTGGGGCTTCTCAAGGTAAAGGCCCAATCTATTAAGCTCTTTAACCATGAAATCTCTCCTGCGTTTATACTCCATGCGCATTTGAACAACTTCTTTCTGCGCCTTTAACGCTTCGCAAGCAGCGACCTGTGAGATTATGGAAGCGCACATCATTGAAAAAGAATGAATTTTAGTCATCGCCGCAATGATTTCTTTGTTGCCGCAGGCATAGCCGATGCGAGATCCGGTCATTGCGTACGCTTTGGAAAAACCGTTAAGCATAATGGTGCGTTCTTTTGCTTCTTTGCCCAGAGAAGAAAAAGGAACAGGTTTACCTTCGTAGTTAAGCTCATCGTATACCTCATCACTGATAATCAGGGTTCTTTTGGGAGCCAAGACTTTCCAGATTTTTTTAAGTTCGTCGGCATTATACGCTGTTCCTGTCGGATTAGCCGGATTATTCAATATTATCGCTTTAGGATCTTCCTTTAAGAGCTCTTTTAATTTTTGCACATCTATTTTAAAGCCTTCTTTTGGGTCAGTCATCAGATAGAGGACCTTGCCCCCTGCAATTTCAGTTAACGCCGGATAAGCAACAAAATGGGGGCTTACGACAATCACTGTATCTGCCGGTTCTATAATTGCACGCAATGCTAAGTCCAAGCCTTCACTCACGCCTACGGTAATCAAGATTTCCTCTTCCGGATCATAGCGTAAAGAATGCTTTTTTTCAAAAAAATTCGCTATCGATTGCCGTAGAACAAGAAGTCCTTTATTGGAAGTATACGAGGTCATTCCCTCTTCTAAGGCGGTAATCGCTCTTTCCCTGGCGCGCCAGGGACTGATGAAATCAGGTTCGCCCACACCCAATGAAATGACTTCCGGCATGCCTAAAACCAGATCAAAGAATTGTCGTATTCCGGAAGGCGCTAATTTTTCTATATGTTTTGCAATCATGATTTTTATAAATCATCAGTCGTCAGCTTTCAGTCTTCAGCTTCTTAGATCCCAAGCTGATAGCTGACGGCTGAAAGCTGACAGCTAATACGTTATTGCCAGCCGTTCATTCTTTTCTTTCTGGGACAAGATGACGCCGTCTACCTTATATTTCTTAAGCATAAAGTGAGTGACTGCGCCTCGCACCGAGCTTAAAGGGGCCAGTTTCTCCGCGACAAAACTTGCCACAGTATTGATATCTTTTCCTTCAACGGTCAGTAACAAATCGTAGGTCCCTGAAAGAAGATAACAGCTTTTTACCTCAGGGAACTTATAAATCCTCTCTGCCACAGCATCAAAGCCTACATCTTTTTGTGGAGCAATCCGCACCTCGATAAGCGCAATAACCCCTACGCCGTTTTTGATTTTTTCCTTATTAATAACCGTCTTATATTTGACGATTATCCCTTTCTTCTCATACTCTTTAATCGCTTTTTCAATATCTTTTTTGTTTTTCCCTGTCAGCTTTGCCAAGTCTTCCAATGAGACCCGCGCATTGCTTTCCAGAATTTCTAATATATCATCCATAGCTCCTCCTTAAGTTTCCCGATGCGGCATCGGGAAACTTAATCCCGATGAGCTTCGAGTAAATTTATGGCTGTAGGCCTGAAATTTACCGATATGCGGGCGAATCGGGATAATCCCCGACGCGACATCGACGAAATTGACTTTAGATGTATTTTAAATAAATAAACCCTACTTGTAAAGAATATTCGTATCAAACGATTTCGATGTTAAAAATACGGTTGACGTTAATGCGAAAACTTGTGTTCTTCGAATTCTGGCACCAGAGATAAAAAGACTTTTTTTCCTGAAAGAAATTAATGGGTTTTACCTTTTCTTCCTCTATGGTATTTTGATAAGAAAAGTACCGGATTTTAAGATATGTCCCTTTACTGATCGCTTCTTTAATGGCCATGATCTTCGGTTCTTCCTTTAAGCGAAATATTTCATTATTCATACCAAAAAGCGACAGGTATTCCTCGAGAATCTCAAGATTCCGCTCTTTTAAAATATCGCGTAATTTTAAAAAGACCTGGAATGCGATATGAGAATCATTTATTGCCCGGTGAAAACCGCTGCTATAATCGACATTAAAAAATTTTGCGACATATTCCAAATTGTATCTGGGCAATTTTACGGTTTTACGCGCCATTACAAGAACATCGAGCACGGGTAACTCCGGTGGTTGAAATTTGATTCTGTGCGATTCACGATTAATAAACCCTACGTCAAATTCTGCGTTATATGCGCATACGACGCAATCTTTTAAAAACGCGCTCGTTGCTTCGACAACATCGCTGAAACGGGGAGCATCTTTTACGTCCTCATCCGATATCTTATGGATAAGATATACTTCGTGAGGAATGCGCTTACCGGGGTTAACGAGAGTTTGAAATTTATCAACGATATCCCTATTACGTACCTTAAGTGCTCCTATTTCGCAGATAGCGTCCCCTTCTATGACATCCAAACCTGTCGTTTCCAGGTCAAGAAATACCAAATCGACGTCTTCGATGTTTTTCTTTAAGTCTATCGTGCTCATGTTTTATACGTATAGATTGGTATTGCGTACACTTTCTAAGATTTGCTGTTGTGAGACAACCTGGTAAATGGTCCTCGCCTGCATCATTGACTTCCAATAGTTTTTTATCCCGGCTGGTGTTGTTTTTTCCTACTCTTATTCAATAGGAATAGAATGCGATACATCCTTAAGGCAAACCTAAATACAAAAGGATTAAGATCTTTTAGCTTGTGTGCTATTCTTAGTCTAAATCCGATTTTATTGTATAGTTTATTTATTCTGCAAATGCCGATGTCACTCATTACGCCCTGTTCCAATATACTGTCAATTACGCTATGTGGGGATTGAGAAATAACGGTGCTTATTAATTTACGCCACGGCAAAGGGGTTCTGTATGTATCAGGGCAGGATGCCTCAAACACACTCGTATAGGCATTTGCCCCGAATTTAGATTGCATTCCATCCTCTTTCGCTCTTTCATAAAGATCGGTGCCGGGAAAAACGGTAAGTGGGTATGCCAACACGGCGAATGGCTTGGGAATAGAATTTAGTATCTCTGCTATTTCTTTTAGATCTACTTCTGTTTCATACGGGTTTTCGAGCAAAACGTCTACAACGAAATTGATACCATACTTATGTAAAATTCTGCATGCTCTTAAAAAAGACTGCGAATTTTCCTGGCGATTATATAGATCTTTATTCAATCGATCGCTTCCTTGCAAACCTATAGAAACATGTTCCAGTCCTCCTTTTTTCAGCAATTCTATCCTCTCATCCGTCACAAATTTTGGCATAATTCTCGCGATAAATGGCCAACCAAAATCTTTCTTAAGCTGCCGGCAAAAATCTGCAAGCCAGGCATCCGATCCTAAAAAGAATGAGTCATCTTGAACGTTAAGGCCGCAGATGAATGGTAATTTGTCTCTAATGCTCCTTAATTCCTCAAAAACTCTTTTTATCGTGTTTCTTCTTAAAGCACCCCTATTCACATTACAACAGTAAGCGCAGCTATAAGGGCACCCCCTGCTGGTAGTAAGATAATAATAGCTGCCCCTCCATGGTGTTTTCTTTCGAAATGTTTCTATATCGAGCGACTTTACGAAATCCGCATGGAGAAAATAAGTATCGGAAAATTCATAGTCCGGGAAAGGCAAGTCTTCAAGCGCAATTGCTTCCTGATAGCTTGCGTGACTCATATGCACCTGGCCGTCTTTTTCTATGAATCCAAATCCGGCGATACGGTCTATTGGCTCGTTATTAAGAAATTTTTTTAAAGGGATTTCTCCATCGCCAGCAACTACGTAGTCTGCTCCTGCCTCCAAACATTCTTTAGGGCAAATCGTAGGATGAATGCCCCCTAGAATATATTTCATATTAGGTAAAATTTTCTTCAGCTTTTGCATAAGATCCCTGGCTTCAAGAAAATTTCCCGTCATTACAGACATTCCAAACAATTCTATCTTGTTGCTCAAAAGAAAGTTTGCTATAGAATTTACTGCTTCTTGAGAAAAAGCGTGAGTATCCTCAAAAAATGCGCGCTCCCTGCATAAAAATAGCATTTTTGAGGAATACCCTAAGCTTTTTACGTATGATGAAAGATATCGTATGCCTATGCCTCTAAAACCGGTTTCAAAGGTGCAAAACGCAATGTTCAAGGTCTATCCCGCTTTTCAGTTTTTATTAATTATTATTCGACACGCAAACCCGCGAGGGAATACACGCAGTAGATTATTGCACAAGCTTAACGACAATTTTCCTTTTTCTTGCGCGTGTATCAAAATCGATCAAAACCACCTGCTGCCAGGTCCCAAGATCAAGCGAACCCTTTGCAACTGATACAAAAAGACTGCAGCGAACCAGAACTTTAGTTCGATCCGCTGTAGCTCTGTATCGTGTTTACAGCTGCAGGGCTGGTTTTGATGAACGAACTGCGAAGGTAGGATTGAGCGTTACCGTCTGCCCAGGTAGCGTTATGCGCGTATGTTTTCCGTAAGGCAAAATCGTTCAAGGATAAATACTACTATTTGTTGTTCAATGTGCACGCAAAAGAATCCCGCCGAATGTCTATGCGGGCGCGTGGTTTCCGTTGCCTGTATTATTTTATAACGCTACCGGCTGGTATTTCTCGGTCAGAAGTAAGAATACTCATGGTCTCCGCTGATTTCGCAGCTAAAAGCATCCCCTCTGATGCTACCCCTCTGATATCCCGAGGTTCAAGATTTACCAGGATCGCTGCCGATTTACCCTGGAGCTCTTCCGGTGTATACGCGGCGCGCAACCCCGCTACCAGCGAAATAGTTTTTTCTCCGATATCCACCTTCAAAAGATAGAGTTTATCGGCATTAGGATGGACTGTCACCTCAAGTATCTTTCCAATACGCAAATCAAGTTTTAGGAAATCATCGTACGTTATCATCTTTCCTCCTTGCGCAGTAAGCGCAATACCGACGCAATACCATTAAGCGTCGGGTATACAAACCTAGTAAGCGCAATACCCGCGCAATTTCGCCAGAAGGCGAACACCAGCGTAATCCCAATAACACGCCGGGTGTACTCGCCAGAAGGCGAATACCGGTCCAATTCCTTGTCTAAAGAGACAATGCTGACGCCATCCCTTTAAGCGCGGAGCACACACATGAAAACACATCGAAATAACAGCCCTGCAGTTTATATGAACCTTTATTGTAACAATTTTAATGATTAAAGCAAATATTTTTATCAGGTAAAGCATTGGATCAATAGAATCGTTTGTAATACTCAGAGTAGTGGTACGTAAATTCTATTTTTCCGATGGAAGCGGAAGAGTTCGCTATGATCCTAAACTCATCAAGATACGTTTTGGGCGGAAAAAAATCTAAGGTAAGTTCGTAAATATCGTATCCGTCAGCTGCCGATATTTTTTTGAAATTACGATAGGGGGCATATCCCCGGTATAAGAAGATATCCCCGAGCACATCCTTGGCGAATACCTTGATGTGCAAAGGAATCCGTTCGTGAGGCCACCCCTGTTCTTTGAAGTCAAATTCATAGCTGTTCGGAAATGCGACGTAGTACGCCGCAAAACGGTCGATGAAAGTCGAGGTCAAAGTAAGCTTTTTATTTGCTTCCAGCATCTCGTATGCCATCGCGGTGCGATCGCCGATAGCATAATGCAAAGATAAAACGAAATTTTTAAACCCCAGCCACTCCTGGTGCTTTGCAAAATAGTATCTGCTCAAATAAAACCGGACCTGGGAATCCGCAGGGTATAAATCCACTGTTTTCATCAACTGTCCCTGCGCAGCGGCTGAATTGTTTTGCGTATAATAAAGCCAGCTTAATTTCAGATGATATTCATAATTGAGAGGGTTTATCCGCAGCGCTTTCATATATAGATTTTCTATTTCACGCTGATCGCGGAACACCGCTTCTCCCAGCCCATCTTCGGTTGCCTTCCAGAGAAAATCTCCTTTTCTTGCATAGTATTGCGAATTATCGCTGCGCAAAGCGATTGCCTGAGAAATCAACGAAATAACTTTACGGTAATAGCCCCGCTTCTCCGATCCAATCGAAGGAGAAGATATCGACGAAGCCTGCGTATAGAGAAATCCCGCGTGAAGCGAAGAAATAATAAAAAAAATAGAACAAAGGACAACAACGGAACAAAATCCCAGTAAAAGATATTTTGAGCGGGAGTCTAAAATTACTTCTTTCATCGGTTAAAATGGACGTGCACGCATTTATAGAGTAAACCGAGCAAGAGCCAGAATGAGAATGCTACCGCGGGAATGTGAAAGTTGAAGTCGACAAAGTTATGAAGCAAAACTCCCCAGAGTCCGCACATCCCCGAGATGACGATACTTCGCACAAAAGGATCGTGCCTTTCTTTAAGCCTCACTATGATATTTTTGAAAATGGTAAAAAGGAACAAATAATATGAGAGAGAAGCAAATAGCCCCGTTTCCAGGATAAGCTGTAAATGATCATTGTGAAGATAGTAGAAATACCCCGCGTATACAAATTTTCTGTACGCCGTAAAAATGATATGAAAATTGCCAAGGCCTACGCCGAACAGAGGGAAATTTCTCACAATATGGATAGCATCGTTCATTATTGATATCCTCGACGCCAATCCTTCCCGTAAAAGAAAAAATCTATTTTTTAAAGGCTCAAATCCTGAAATTGCGATGAATGCGATAGCTATGCCAATACTTATGAGCACAATCCAAAGCTGCCCCTTTGACTTTTTGGCCTCTTTCAAGAAAAGAAAAATCAATGCCAGGGAACACACCATGCTTAACGCACCGGCGCGAGACAAAGAAAGAAAAATGCTTGCGCAGATAAAGGCTCCTAAAAATCCGAAAAGGATCTTTTTGAATTTATCGGTACACGCTACGGAATATCCTATGCCCAATGATGCAAACAGTATCATGTAACTTGCAAAACTGTTTCTGTTGCCGAAAGAGCTGAACCAGGCAGTATCAGCTCTTTGGAATACAAAATACGTTCTCATGATACCGTACAAACAAAGTAATGCAGCCCAGATAATGGCTATAGAAAATAACCGTTCAAATTGTTTTTTTTCCCAGACGGTATTGAGCGCAACAAAAAATATGGAAAAAAAACATACATATTTTATAAGTTCCTGTTTGGTATTGAAAGGATAAATCGACAGCTGACAAAACCCCTGTTGCGCAAAGCCGGTAAGATATCGTTGATAAAAACCAATTGTTTTAGGGGAGATTATTTTGATGAGAGAACACGGTAAAGGAAGGAGTTGCAATACGATCAGTCCAAGAAAAATGAGTAAAAAGATGCCTTCGGCAGGAAAAATAATCCCACCGGAAGGATTAACGGCAGTTTTTAAGAGGAGCGCAACGAGAATCAAAAGGGTGCTTATCTGCAGTATACTTAAAGGCAACGGGTCAAGGGATCCGTAAAAAAGAGGAGCGAAGATAATGATGCCGATTAAGAAAAAATTGAAAATATAAGAAATTACTTTGGCAGCCATTACGTCTTTTTAGGAGTGTAGTGATAGTAATGGTAATATGAATAATAATGATCTGTTTCGAGAGTCACGTTGTTGAGGACGGCACCGATAATTTTAACTTTTTTCCCTAGGATCTTACGCACTTCCGTTATCAATTTCAAAGGCGTTGAGGCGGTTTTAACGACAAACACCAAGCCGTCGCACTTATCTCCCAGCATGACCGTATCGGATACTCCCAGCGTAGGGGGCGCATCTATCACGATTCGTTTAAATCTGGTTTTGGCGGTTTCTAAAATATCAAAAAGTTTTTTTGAGCTTAGCAGCTCTGCCGGATTAGGGGTTGCCGGACCTCCGGCAATCAAGTATAGGTTCGCTATAGGGGTGGCTATCACTGCCTGCTCTAAGGTACACACTCCGGCCAAGAGGCTGCTTAAACCTGTCTTGGTTCGTACGTCAAACACTTGCGCAAGACGGCCTCTGCGCATATCGGCATCGATAAGAAGCGTATCTTCTTTGGTCTGTGCAAAACTTATCGCTAAATTTGTGGCAACAAAGCTCTTACCTTCACGCGCTACGGAACTCGTCACCATGATAGTATGCAGGGGTCTGTCTTCAGGAAAAGAAAAAATTAATGATACCCTCAAATTTCTAAAAGCTTCCGCTACTTGCGAATAAGGTTTAATCGAAGAAATTAAATCTTTGTTCTCATTTCTTTTAAGTTCCCTTCGGGCTGAAGGAATATATCCTAAAAACGGCATTTTTGTATAAAACTCCACATCTTCCGAGGTTTTTAAAGTTGAGTCGGAATATTCGAGAAAATAGCATAACCCTACTCCCAGGATTAAACTTGCGATAAGAGCTTTTAAAACATCCTGTGTAGGCTTAGGTTTTATCGGTATAGAAGGGATCTGGGCTTCATCGACAATCTGAACGTTCGAGATAACCATTTCCTTTGAAATCTCCAGCTCTTTCATCCGATTGATAAAATCATTATAAATAGACTTATAGGTATCGACGTCGCGGGAAAGTATCTTGTATTCAAGGTTTTTGCTTTGAAGCGTAAAAACCGAATCCTGTTCATCTTTCAATTTCTGATTCACCGCGTTCAGTTGAGATTGGAGCGCTTCCATCTTGGGATGCATACTTCCGTATTTCCTTGAAGCTTCAATAATTTCTTTTTCCAGTTGACTCCTTTGTCTTTGTAAATCTTCTGCCGAAGATGCCTGTTGCCCCCCGGTATCGGGCATGGTGACTATTCTATTTTCTTTCATAAACTCGTTAAGTTTCTTTTCCGCTTCTTCCAATTTTTTCAAAGTAGTGTCGAGTTGCTCACCCAGCCATGATATCCCGTACTTGGCAGTAATAACCCTTTGTTCCATATCGCTTTTTACAAATTCTTCTGCCCAGGTATTGGCAATTTTAGTAATTTTTAAAGGGTCCTTGCCCCTGACAACAAAAAAGACAATGTTACTGCCTGCACGGATATCTATCCTTACCATGGTAAGGATCGTCTTAACGGGGTCAGCGGAACCGATGAATTCTTCAT
>JAQUOR010000051.1 GCA_028717025.1 Candidatus Omnitrophota bacterium
GCAGTTGACTCATAATCAATTGGTCCGGGGTTCGAGTCCCTGCGGGCCCATTGATTAACTATATATCCGAGATGTTCTTCGGAAAACTAAATTAGTGGTTGTCTGAGTGGCCCTCGGATCTAATAGTGAAGAAGCTGCCCTGCGGGCAGATTAGATACGAGTCCCTGCGGGCCCATAGACCAGTTCTTATGCTTAGGGCTCTTAAGCTGATAGGTTTATAAATAGTTTAAAACTTTATGAACTCAAGAGCTCATGAGCCATGAGCTCTTTCGATGGGCGTGTAGCTCAGTGGCAGAGCGCTACACTCACATTGTAGAAGTCATAGGTTCAAACCCTATCACGCCCACCATTTTGTCTAACAAAATCGTGGTAAAAATTTTTTGAGTTGGGTATAAATTATGAATTTAAAAGAAGAAATACGCAAATTGGTGCAATTACAGAAAAGCGATTTACAAATATATCACTTGGTGCATGAACGGGATGTCAAGGGACCGGCAGAATTAGAAAAGGCAAAGACGCAGTTTGAAGAAAAAAAGAAAGCCCTGGAGTTACTCGAAAAAGAGGTTAAGGATTTACAGATAAAACGCAAAAATAAAGAGTTGGACCTCGCCACGAAAGAAGAAGCAATAAGAAAAACGCAAGGTCAGTTATACCAGCTAAAAACAAATAAAGAATATCAGGCGAAATTGACAGAGATCGCATCGCTTAAGGCGGATGCCTCGATCCTGGAAGAAGAGGTTTTGCGGGCTTTCGAGAGCATAGAAAATGCCGATGCGCGATGTAAGGCCGAAAGGGAAAAACTTGCCCTCGAAGAAAAAAAATTTAAAGAGGAAGAGTCGAAGGTTACTGCCCGGATACAGGACATTAGCATTGAAATAAAAGGGCTGCAGGATAAAAGAAACGTCCTTGCCCGGGATATCGACCAGACTATATTTCCCAAATATGAGAAAATGCTTAAAACTCGCTCCGGACTGGCGATTGTCCCTGCTGATAACGGGAGCTGCGGCGCCTGCCACATGCATGTGACCACCCAGAAAATAAACGAAATAAAAATGTATAAAGAACTGGTGTTTTGCGAAAGTTGCGTGAGAGTCCTTTATATATCTGAGGATGTTGCGGAATGATTACGATTTATACTGATGGTGCTTCTGCGGGTAATCCGGGCAGGGTCGGCATCGGTTATGTGATGTATAAAGATAAGACGTTGTTGAAAAAAGAAGGAGTGTACTTAGGCATTCAAACGAATAACTTTGCCGAATACATGGCGTTGATCTTTTCCTTGACGCAGGCGCTGGGCCTTAAGGAAAGAAAAGCAGAAGTTTTTTCCGATAGCAAATTACTTTGTGAACAGATAAACGGGAATTTTAAGGTGAAAGATAATAATATTTATCCGCTTTTTGTCTTGGCAAAAAAGCTGATTGCAGAATTCGATTCTTTCAAAATTACGCACATCGAGAGAGAAAAAAATAAAGAGGCGGACGCCCTGGCGCAGGATGCGTCCGGGTTCTTAAGATAGTTTCTCCGGCTAATGCCGGAGTTGTTATCCTTTGCGCCTATGTATCGGCTAAATCTCACGCTTTTCAAGCAGGATATTTAACCGAAGCGCTTCGGGAAAGACTTATTAGAGATGCTTCCGGGCACCTATATACCCGAAAAATATTTTCAATATTTTTCGGGAGCGCCCCGGAAGTCAATTCACACTATCATTTTTCCTGCGCGCTATGCGCTTGAAAAAACGATGTGTTCATTGAGGAGGTTATTATGAGCGGTCATTCAAAATGGGCAAGTATTAAGCATAAAAAAGGCGCAGCCGATGCCAAGCGCGGTGCGCTTTTTACAAAGCTGATCAGAGAAATCACCGTTGCTGCCAGAACCGGCGGCGGTAATCCTGATAATAATGCAAGCTTACGCACGGCAATCGAGCGGGCAAGAGCTGCCAATATGGGCTCGGATAACGTCGAAAAGGCAATTAAAAAAGGAACCGGAGAGCTCGAAGGGGTAACCTACGAGAGCTGCATTTTTGAGGGATACGGCCCGGGAGGCGTGGCTATGCTGGTTGAAACCTTAACCGACAATAAAAACAGGACTTCTGCTGAAGTCAGGAATATTTTTTCTAAAAAAGGCGCTAATCTCGCCGGCGCAGGAAGTGTAGCCTGGATCTTTAATAAAAAAGGGTACTTTTCTATCGACAAGGCGCAAAAGAGCGAAGACGAGATATTTTCCATATGCGTTGAAGCCGGTGCAGAAGATGTGCAAACACTTGATAAAAATTATGAGGTGTATTGCGATCCCAAAGATTTTGAAAAAATAAAAGAAGTCTTAAAAAGCAAAGGCATTAAATACGAAGAAGCAGAGTTGACCATGATACCGACAACAAAAGTCAAAGTGGCCGGCAACGACGCTAAGTCTTTGCTTTCGCTCATTGAGGCGCTCGAGGAACACGAAGATGTGCAGAAAGTCCATGCGAACTTCGATATCCCCGATGAGATACTCGAGGAAATCGCAAAAGAAATCGAATAGCAGAGAGAACATTTGATGGCGTCATCCGGTGGTCTTCAATAAAGCAAACATGGTATATGAGGATTTTAAGCGTAGATGTGGGCTTCCAGGTGTGCGGTTACACGATTTGCGATGTGCGCAATCTTGTGGTGACCTTAGTCAAAGAGGGGGAAATAAAACCTCATTTACAGCAAACACTCCCCCAGAAGCTTAATCACATCTTTGAAGTCCTTGAGCAGGAAGTGAAATTTTACGGGCCAGGGGCAATTGTGGTAGAAACGCTTTATTCGCATCACCGTCATCCTACCACCTTAGGGCTTCTGGCACAGGTGCGGGGAGTGATTGTGCTACTGGCAGAGCGCACCAAGCTTGACTTTTATGAATATGCCCCTACGCGCGCGCGCAAATGCTTCTTGGGCAAGGGCAGCGTGAATTCGTTACAGGTAAAAAAAATGGCGGAAAATGTAACGGGCAGGGAATTCAAATCAACACACACTGCCGATGCGTTCTCCCTGGCAGTGGCTTTTTCTCATACTCAGAAGCTACAAAGATTAAGCAGGGATTTACCTACTGATATACGTAACGTATTATTGAAAGGGAAACGTTGATCGTTCTATAAACTTCAATGATTTCGAGTATTAGAGGAAAATTGATCAAAAAAGAAGATGACCGCCTTATCGTAGAGGTCGGCGGTATTTCCTACGAAATAGCTATACCGCGTAATGTCTCGACAACACTTAAAGAAAATAACGGCGAAGTAGAATTAGTAATATATCATTATTTCAATATTGACGGTAACAGAGGTATTCCCGTATTAATAGGTTTTAGTGAAGAGCTGGAGCGTGATTTCTTTGAGAAGTTTATCAGTGTTTCCGGCGTAGGCCCAAAAGGGGCGCTACGCGCCTTCGATAAGCCGATTTCCCGTATTGCGCGGGCCATCGAAGAAGGCGATGTCGAATACCTTACGACACTCGTGGGTATAGGCAAACAGAAAGCCAAACAGATCGTGGCGTATTTACAAGGCAAGGTAGGAAGGTTTGCGCTTATAAAAGAAGATGAGGTGAAAGAAGAGCCGATTAAGAAAGAAATTGTGGAGGAAGCGCGTCAGATTCTACGTCGTCTGCAGTATGGCGGCAAAGAAATGGAAGATATGCTTAAAAAAGCGCTCGCTGCACAGCCCCATGTGGATAACGTAGAAGATCTTTTAAACGAAATCTATCGTCAGAGGCGATAAACGGGGTCCATCTGGACTTTAAGCGAAACGAGTATGAATGACAATTTAGAAAAAATAGCACTTGAGAGAACAAAAATAAAATCTGTCGTTGAATCGTTGCTATTTGTTAACGAGCGCCCCTTAAGTATCGAGGAACTGCGTGACGTGCTTGAGTGTGATAAAAAAGATATTGAAGCTGCGGCCGAAGAGTTGATACAGGAATACGAGCGGCGTACGTGCGGTGTTTGTATCGTGCGGGTAGCGGGGGGTTATCAGATGTGTTCGCTCCCGGACAACGAATCATGGATCAAAAAGATGTATCAGGAAAGGAGCAAACAAAAGCTTTCCATCCCTGCCTTAGAGACGCTGGCTATCATCGCGTATAAACAGCCTATTACCAGGATGGAAATAGAATCGATACGAGGCGTTAACATCGACGGAGTGGTCAGGCATCTCGATGATCTAGGTTTGATAAAGACTGAAGGCAGAAAAGAAGTTCCCGGACGTCCCTTTCTCTATATTACGACACGGAAATTTCTGGAATATTTCGGCCTCAACCATTTAAAAGATTTACCTAAACTTGAAGAGTTTGTGGCCCTGGTGGAACACGAAACTGCCGCCGTAAGTGCCCAGACGGATTTTTCTACCGAAGTTTCGGCGCAGGCAAAGGGCATACAGATAGAGCATGCTACAGGAAGCGATACGAGTAAACATACTACCATGATGCAGAGCGATAACGCGACGCAAGAAAAAACAAAGAGGGGGTAATACAATGAAGCATTTTTTTACTTCTGAATCGGTCACTGAAGGACATCCCGATAAACTGTGCGACCAGATATCGGACGGCGTACTGGACGAAGTTTTAAAACACGATCCCAAGGGCAGGGTTGCCTGCGAAACATTTGTAACCATGGGTCTTTTGATCGTGGGCGGAGAAATTACCACGACTTCCTACGTGGACATACACGAATTAGCGCGTTCAATTATTAAAGAAATAGGTTATACGCACCCTAAGTATGGCTTTGATTATCATACCTGTGCCATTATTAATACTATTAACCGTCAGTCTCCGGATATTGCACAAGGGGTGGACGCCGGCGGCGCAGGAGATCAGGGCATGATGACCGGTTATGCCTGCAGGGAAACCCCGGAATTAATGCCGCTTCCTATTATGCTGGCGCATAAGCTTTCTTCCCGGCTGGCAAAAGTAAGAAAAGAAGGTATCTTGAAGTATCTGGGCCCTGACGGAAAATCGCAGGTTACGGTTGAGTATCATGACGGTCATCCCAAAAGAGTAGATTCGGTAGTTTTGGCCTCTCAGCACACAGAGGACATCCTTGACCCGAAAGATAAGAGGCATATCAGCAAAAAGGCAAAACAGGAAATCATTGAAGTCGTTGCCAGGCCGATCTTAAAGGATTATATTGATAAAGATACGAAATACTACATCAATGAGACGGGAAAATTCGTGGTCGGCGGTCCGCAGTCAGATACGGGCATGACCGGTAGAAAAATTATAGTGGATACCTATGGCGGCACTGTGGCTACGGGCGGAGGCGCGTTCTCAGGAAAAGATCCCACAAAAGTAGATCGTTCAGCCGCATACATGGCGCGTTATGTTGCCAAGAATATTGTTGCCGCGGGTTTAGCCGAAAAATGTCTGATCCAGGTCTCCTATGTTATCGGAAAACCAGAACCGCTTTCGATTATGGTAGAGACCGAAGGCACCAGTAAACTTTCGGAACCCGCGCTCGTAAAGCTCATTCGGGACAATTTCGACTTAACTCCCGCAGGAATGATCAAGACACTTGATTTATTGCGGCCCATCTATAGAAAAACCGCAGCATATGGGCATTTTGGCAGAACTGAGCCGGAGTTCAGCTGGGAGAGTACTGAGAAGGCAGCGGTTTTAAAGAAAGCAGCTGCGAGATTGTAAACAGCTTCCAGCTATCAGCTTTCAGCTTATTGATTTTTTTAAGCTGGGGGCTGAAGACTGAGAGCTGATAGCTTAATCTAAGGAGATGCATGAACTACGATGTTAAAGATTTGAAATTAGCAGAGAAAGGAGCGTTACGTATTGAGTGGGCACGCAACAATATGCCTGTGCTTGAGCTCATTGCGCAGCGTTTTAAAACCGAAAGACCATTGAAGAAATTGAAAATTGCCGCCTGTTTACATGTGACTACCGAAACAGCAGTATTGATGGAAGTGCTTAAGGCAGGAGGGGCAGAAATCGACCTGTGCGCTTCAAACCCTTTATCGACCCAGGATGATGTGGCAGCGTCGCTGGCAAAACATCTTGGAATCCGTGTGTTTGCAATTAAAGGCGAGGATACAAAGACATATTACAACCATATACACGCGGCGCTTAAGGCGCGTCCCGATATTACCATGGATGACGGCGCAGACTTAGTAAGCACCATCCATCAGCGTAAACCTGCCGAACACAGCAATATTATCGGAGGAACAGAGGAAACCACAACCGGCGTGATACGGTTGCGTGCCTTGGGGGCAAGCGGGAAATTACGCTATCCCATCATTGCGGTCAACGATGCACAGACCAAGCATTTTTTTGATAACCGCTATGGAACAGGGCAGTCGACAATCGACGGTATTATCCGCGCGACCAACAAGCTTTTGGCAGGTTCAACGTTCGTCGTGTGCGGCTACGGCTGGTGCGGCAGGGGTCTGGCCATGCGCGCAAAAGGCATGGGCGCAAAAGTGTGCATAGTCGAAGTGGACCCCTTAAAGGCGCTGGAAGCAGCGATGGATGGATACGAAGTCATGCCTATCGCAACTGCCGCGAAAATAGGAGATATTTTTGTCACTGCCACAGGAGATATACATGTTCTTCGAAAAGAACATTTTCTTGCGATGAAAGACGGCGCTATCGTGGCTAATACCGGCCATTTTAACGTCGAAATAGACATCGAGGCGCTCGAGCGTCTGCGCAGAAAGAAAAAAGTGATTCGTGATTTTGTTGAGGAATATATTTTGGCGAGTGGAAAAAAGATTTATCTTTTAGGCGAAGGCCGCCTCATCAATCTGGCGGCTGCGGAAGGCCATCCCGCTTCTGTTATGGATTTAAGCTTTGCCAACCAGGCACTCAGCGTCGAATACATAACAAAGAACCATAAAGTGCTGGAAAACGAGGTTTACGGCGTTCCCGAAGACATCGATAGAAACATCGCGGCATTGAAGCTGAAATCATTAGGCATTACCATAGATACATTAACACCAGAACAGAAGAAGTATCTTTCCAGCTGGGAAATGGGAACATAGAGGAAGACCCATGAGCTTATACGTTCTTAAGCTCATGGAGAAAAAGAGAAGAGGTTTTCAGGATCAACTGAAAAATTGCGAAAGCTATGATCAAACGTATCGGCATACTGACGAGAGATTGCGCGGGAATAAACGCGTGCATCAGGGCGATAGTGCGCGCCGCCGATTCTTACGGCATCGAAACCATGGGGATCTTCAGAGGCTATGATGGTCTCGTGAACAATGACGTTAAAACCTTGACGCATCGTTCGGTCTCAGGAATCATCAACGAGGGCGGCACGATTTTAAAGGCTGCACGCTCAAAACGTTTTATGACCGAAGAGGGTCAGATCGCCGCTTTACGTACGCTCAAGAGCAATCAGATCGACGGTTTGATTGTCGTAGGCGGTAATGGCTCCCTGACCGGTGCCTATCATTTTTCCAAAAAATGCGATATACCCATCATCGGCGTGCCGGCGACTATTGACAATGATGTCAATGGAGTAGACGCAACAATCGGCGCCGACACTGCAGTCAACGTTGCCCTTGATGCGTTGGATAAAGTACGCGATACGGCCACTTCCCTTGAGCGCATATTCGTCGTCGAAGTGATGGGGCGCGATTGTGGTTATATTGCGCTGCGGGTGGCTCTGGCTGGAGGCTGTGAAGAGGTGTTGTTCCCGGAACAGGATTTTAACATCGAGGAGATGTGCGAAGAAATCACGGAAGGCAACGTCAAAGGAAAGATCAGCTGGATCATTATTGTCGCCGAGGGAAAAGTAAAAGCCCCGTACATCGCAAAAAAGATCAACGAGATAACCGGCCTGGAAACGCGTGAAGTCGTACTGGGGCATATACAGCGTGGCGGCAGGCCCACGGCGGTCGATAGAATATTGGCAGCACGCTACGGGACGTACGCGGTAGAACTTATTAAGGAAGGCGAATCCGGCAAGTGCGTAGGTATCCGGAACAATGAATTGGTGGTGATAACGCTTGAAGAAGCAATCAAGCCAAAAGATGTAGAAGCTGAAACGTATTACAGGCTCATTAAGCTTCTTACGTAGGTTTTTCTGATTGTATCCCTTGCGCCTATATATCGGTTTATTTTCTACGAAACTAAACCGAAGCGCTTCGGGATTAATTCGTCCTGTTCTTGCACCCGATAGATTCTCTCGCAATTTCTCGCCGTAGGAACGGCAGGAAATTGCAAAATATCAATGGAGGCAAAAAACAGGGCTCATTAAGGAGGAAATTGCAATGGTTTACGCAAAGGAAGGAGACGTTTTTAAGAGCGGAGTGATACAAGAAGCCAAGGGTACTATAGCGATAAAAGATTTCGCTAAATTTAGAGAAACAGAGGTCGATAGTCTTGTTGAGACGATTATTTTAGGTCAATCGGATCATATGAAGAAATTTTGCTTTTGGGTTGCTTATAACGCAGCGCTTGCGTGCGGAGTGGTTCCTTCTTCTATACAGGGGCTGTATGAGGCGATGGGCAAGGGCCGGTTAAGCGGCTTTACCGTTCCGGCAATGAACATCAGGACCCTTACGTATGATTTAGTGCGGGCAGTTTTTCGGTCAGCGAAAAAAATTGACGCGGGTTCGTTTATTTTTGAAATAGCCAAGAGTGAAATCGGCTATACCGATCAAAGGCCCATGGAATATTCTTCAATGATTATGCTGGCAGCGATCAAAGAGGGCTACAAAGGCCCTGTGTTCATTCAGGGCGATCATTTTCAGTTAAAGGCGAAAAACTATTTGCAGGACAAAGAAAAAGAAGTTAATCAACTGAAGGAAATTATCAAAGAAGCCATTGATGCCTCTTTTTACAATATCGACATCGATTCATCCACGCTCGTTGACTTAGAGAAAAAATCTCTTGATGAGCAGCAGAAGTCAAATTATGAGGTTTGTTCTCTTTTTACCCAGTATATCCGGCAGGCACAGCCGAAGGGCGTTACTATCTCGGTAGGGGGAGAAATAGGCGAAGTCGGCGGGAAAAATTCAACACCCGAGGAACTTAACGCTTTCATAAAAGGGTATTTGAAAATTTTAGGCAAAGCGAAAGGGATCTCCAAAATAAGTATCCAGACAGGTACTTCCCATGGAGGCGTGGTCTTACCCGACGGCTCAATTGCCAAGGTAAGCATTGATTTCGACACCTTGAAGAAACTCTCGGAAATCGCGCGTAAAGAATACGGCATGGCAGGCGCAGTGCAGCATGGCGCTTCTACCTTGCCTAACGAAGCGTTTCATCATTTTCCTCAAGTGAGCTGTGCGGAGATCCATTTAGCAACCCAGTTTCAGAATATTGTGTATGACTATCTTCCGCTGCCCCTTAAAGAAAAAATATACGCCTGGTTACATGCCAATTGTGCGGCAGAGAAAAAACCGGGGTTAACGGATGACCAGTTTATTTACAAAACGCGTAAATCAGCGCTCGGGCCTTTTAAAAAAGAGATTTTTTCTCTTCCGAAAGATTGGAAGGATAAAATTTCATCAGTGCTTGAAAAAGAATTTTCTTTTCTTTTTGAGCAGCTGAACATTAAAAACACTAAAAAACATGTCGATACGTTTGTAACGCTTATGCCTGTGCTAAAGAAAAAAGAAGATTTCTTAAAAGAAGAAAAAGAATTGGGTGATTTAGAAGGAGCTGATTAGTAATAAGCTCCCAGCGTTTAATATAAAGTTCGTAGTTGAAAGTATAGGCAGCAATTTTCCTGGCAGTATCCCTTGCGCCTGTATACCCGAAAAATTTTACGCGCTGTGCGCAGAGTATTTTTCGGGAGCGCTTCGGGATTAATTTTCCCGACTGGCGTCGGGAAGAATTAAGGAGGTCCGTATGCGTTCAGATAAAATTAAAAAAGGAATAGAGAGAATGCCCAATAGGGCCCTTCTTTATGGCACAGGATTGCATCCTTCGCACATAGAGCGTCCTTTTATCGGTATTGCC
>JAQUOR010000052.1 GCA_028717025.1 Candidatus Omnitrophota bacterium
CTTTAAAACCCACGATAACTGCATCGGTTACTTCCGCCAAAAGCACATCAGAAGCGTTTATGGCGCCTACTCCTTTATGCACTACGTTCAACTCCACTTCCTCTCCGGAAAATTTCATCAGTGCCGCATCCACCGCTTCAAGCGTTCCCCCTACGTCTGCTTTTAAAATAACTTTCAACTGTTTTATGTGTTCTTCTTTGACTTTCTTATATAAATCTTCCAGCTTAAAATGTACCGGGCTATTGAGCTTTTTCTTAGCTTCTTCTTCCCTGCGTTTTTCAACGATTTCCCGGGCACTCTTTTCATCAGGAACGACCAAAAGCTGTTCTCCCGGATTAGGAACGCCGTTTAAGCCCAGTATCTCGGCAGGACATGCCGGAGGCGCTTCAGCGATTAAATTTCCCTTATCGTCATACATCGCTTTAATCTTACCCCAATAGAGACCACATACGCAACAGGCACCCGTCTTTAAGCACCCCTCCTGCACGAGCACCGCGGCTAAGGGACCTTTACCTTTGGAAAGTTTTGCTTCTACCACCACTCCCACTGCCTGTCTTCCATAATCAGCCTTAAGTTCCATTATCTCTGCCTGCAAGAGAATTAAATCAAGAAGCTCATCAATGCCGACTCCTGTTTTGGCAGAGACACCGACAGTAATGGTTTTCCCTCCCCAGTCTTCGGCAAGAAGACCCAGTTTTGAAAGCTGCTGCTTCACCATGTCGGCATTCGCGGTAGGTTTGTCTATCTTATTGATCGCTACGATAATAGGCACGCCTGCGGCCTTAGCGTGATCAAGCGCCTCCTCGGTCTGCGGCTTTATCCCTTCATCCGCCGCAACCACCAGGATAACAATGTCGGTGGCAGTAGCGCCGCGTGAACGCATGGCGGTAAATGTCTCATGCCCCGGGGTGTCTAAAAATGTTATCTTTCCTTTAGGCACATTTACCTGATACGCACCGATGTGCTGGGTAATACCTCCGGTTTCCTTCTCCGCTATTTTACTTTTGCGGATACAGTCAAGCAGCGAAGTCTTTCCGTGATCGATATGGCCCATAAGGGTAACAATGGGAGCCCTGTGACGTAAGTCTTTTGACTCGGCTTTTAAAACCGACTCCTCCATCGTAGGCTTTTTTTGTAAATTAACTTTGTATTTATATGCGATTGCTTTTGCGGCTTCCTCGTTTAAACTCTGGTTGATAGTAAGGAATTTTCCCTCCTTAATCAAATCACCCAGGATCTCCGATGGTTTTTTATTTAATTTGACCGCAAGGTCTTTAAGGGCAACGGGAAAATCAACTTCAATGACATTATCTTCTATCTCCTGCTTCTTGAGCGCCCCGATTTCCTGACGAATAATCTCGGCAGTTTCCTTGTCGACCGCAGACATGTGGTTCTTAACAGGGAAATTTAAATTATGCAGCTTATCGATAAGCTCTTTACTGTCGATTCCCAGTTCTTTGGCTAATTCATAAATTCTCATTCATCTCACCGTCCTCTCTCGTATCACGTTTACCTATTACTCTTCGTTATGCAACCGGTACGCAACGCGGTATTTATTTTTCTCCTTCACTCTCTTGTACTTTTTTTTCTTCTTCAACCGGCGCAGCCTTAGGTGGAATTTCGTTTTTATGCGCCAGAGCTGCCCTTGCCTCTTCGATTATTTGCGCAGCTTTTTTCTTACCTATCCCTTTTAGCTCAGAAAGTTTATCCGCTTCTGCTCTTGCAAGTGAAACAACATTGCCGTAGCCGGCTTCAACCAGGACCGCGCCCAGTTTCTTGCCGATACTCTTAAGTTCCAACATTGCTTTTGCTTCCTCTTCCATGGCCTCTTTCGAACGCACATCTATTTCCCAACCGACAACGCGCGAAGCAAGGCGCACGTTCTGACCGCGTTTACCGATTGCAATCGACAGCTGATCGGCATTGACAAGTACTTTTGCCCGCTTATTATCCCTGTCCAGTTCAATTCTTGAAACTACCGCCGGAGCCAACGACGCTTTAATGAATTCCTTAATGTCGGAATTCCAGCGCACGATATCGATTTTTTCTCCGCGTAACTCCTCGATGATATTTTTAACGCGCGAACCGCGAATGCCTACGCACGCGCCCACGCCGTCAACTTTTTCATCTTTTGAAAAAACCGCGATCTTGGTCCTCTCTCCCGCTTCGCGGGCGATAGATTTTACCTCAACGATACCTTCAAAAATTTCAGGGACTTCCAATTCAAAGAGTTTTTTCACTAACCCTTCGTGCTTACGCGAAAGGATTATCTGCGTTCCTTTGTCTTTTTTTACCTCGTAGACAAACGCTTTTACCCGTTCGCCGAGCCTGAATCTATCCATTGGGGAAAGAAAAGAATGAGGCACGATACCCTCTGCTTTGCCCATAAGGTCAAGAATAACCGCTTTCTTTTCCAGACGATACACTATGCCGCTGACGATATCGCCCTCTTTGTTCTTAAACTCATTATATATATTATCTTTCTCTGCCTCGCGAATTTTCTGAATAATCACCTGCCGTGCGGTCTGCGCGGCGATACGGCCGAATTCTTTTGAGACCACCTCGTTTTCTCCGACCCACACTTTAATATCCCCCTTTGCAGGGTCTATCTCAACTTTCACGTCGGCCCCCGGAGCGGTGATCTTGGCGATCTTTTTTGCCGCCACGATAAGCGCCTGTTTTACTGCGTCGATAAGAAGGCTCTTGTCCAAACCCTTCTCTCTTTCTAATTGTTCCAAGACAGTTAAAAATTCTTTATTCATAATGTTATTTTCTCCTTTCCTAATTTAATATTAGACATCGCAATATGCATAACCTTATCCTTACATTGCAGCTCGATTTCGCTTTCGCTTGCATGCGTAACTGTTCCTTCCCAATACGCTTTTCCATCATACTCTTGCGACAACCATATACCGGCCTGCTTATTTATGATGCGTAAAAAATCCTTATAGCTCTTAAGCGGTCTATCCAAACCCGGCGAATTGACTTCCACCGTGAAATCATCGCCCAGAAGCAAAGATGCCTCAAGCAATGAAACAATCCTCTTGTTAAGGGTGCCGCATACCTCAACGCTGATGCCCCCCTGTGGATAATCAACAAGACAACGCACAAGGCAAGCGCGTGACTGCGAAAAAACTTTTAGTTCTACAAGTTCTACGCCCTGCGCGTTCAACAACTCCTCGATCTTTATTTTAAGCGTTTCCTCTATCGCGTTCATCAAAGGAACCTCTCCGGGTCAGTCTCTATGACCCCACCTGCGTTGAACACACGGGAAATTTCCCTGCCTGAGAAACAGGCATAGATATTTTCCATGACTCCGGTGGGATAATCGCCGGCAGTTCTATGTGCGTCTTTTAGCCGCGCTTATCTGTGCTGGCGATTAAAAAGTTTATCAGTTCTTCACGGGTCAAGCTTAACTTTTCCCCTGACCTGCGTATTTCAACGTCTATTTTCTTGGAACTTAAATAATTTTTACCCAGTATCAGCGTAAAAGGATTACCTAAAAGAAGCGCATCATTAAATTTAACGCCGGCGCTCTCGTTGCGCTCATCCACCAGGAGAGAAGCGCCGCTTTTCTCTAATTCCTGGCTAAGCGCAAGCCCCTCGCTTACCAGCGCTGCCCCCAGGACGACGAGCGTTGCATCAAAGGGAGCTACTTCCTTTGGCCAGATGATTCCTTTATCGTCTGAATTCGTTTCGATGATCGCAGGCAATAACCTGCTTACCCCTATACCGTAACAACCCATAATCACAGGGTTGCGCGCGCCTGTCTGATCCAGAAATAACGCTTCCTGTGCGCTGGAATATTTCGTCCCTAATTTAAAAATATGGCCTATTTCTATCATTGTTTTTGTCTCTGTGACTTTACCACATGCGGGACACTTACCTTCTGCTTTATTGTATTTTTTGCACTGGGGGCAATAATAAAGGATATCCTCTCCTACAGCGGCCTCAACCAAAAATTCATGAGAAACATTTCCGCCCATCGCTCCGGAATCGGCTTCGGTCGTAACGAATTTCAGACCGCACTCCGTAAAGATGTTCTGATAGGCAATGAGCATCTTTTGATAATTTTCTTCCAGACCCGCTTCGGTCGCGTCAAAACTGTAGGCGTCTTTCATGATAAACTCACAGGTACGTAACAACCCGAAGCGCGGCCGCGGTTCATCCCGGAATTTTGTCTGGATCTGATAGAGTATGACCGGCAGCTGTTTATAGGAAAAAACGTTCTTCTTCACGATCTCAGTGATCATCTCTTCATGGGTCGGGCCCAAGCACAGATCTCTTCCCCGCCTGTCGCGAAAGCGGATCATTACCTCAGCGAGCGTCTTATCCCTTCCGGTTTTCTGCCAAATTTCCATCGGCTGTAAAGCCGACATAAACAGTTCCTGGGCACCGGCAGCATCCATGTGTTTTCTGATAATATTTTCGATTCTTTTTAAGATCCGGTAACCCAACGGCAAATACGAATAAATGCCGGCGGAAGCCATATAGAGAAGCCCTGAACGCAGCGCCAGTATATGGCTTTTGGCTTCGATGTCTTTAGGGATCTCTCTGGTCGTGGGTATAAAACTTTTTGAAAATAGCATATTAGTAATCAAAATTTATTATTGAAATCACAAATCACAATTACCAAATCCCAAGTAATATCCAAATTCAAATGGCCAAAATACCGACCTGTTTTTGTTTTGATCATTACAATTTTGGTCATTGTAATTTATTTGTGATTTGGAATTTGTGTATTGGGATTTATCCATAATTAATCTTTAAATATCTTCTCGTCTAATTCAACGCCTTTCTTCTTAAAGAGAGGGAAAAACGTAGGAACATTTTTCGCTTTAAATGACCCGCGCACTTTACCGTCGAGATCAACATCTTCGATCTCATAACGGAAAATGTCCCGCAATATTATCTCTTCTCCGTCCATACGCTCTACCTCGGTCATATAGGTTATCTTACGCGTTCCGTCAGTAAGCTGATCGTGCTGGACAATCAGATCGACTCCGGAAGTGATCTGTTTACGTATCGCCCATACCGGCATATAGAGGCCTGCGTACAATGCACTGGTCTCAAGACGCGTTAAGGCATCAACCGGAGCTGAGGCATGAATAACCGCAAGACATCCACGGTGTCCGCTGTTTAACGCCTGTAAATAATCCATCGCTTCTGCCCCGCGGATTTCGCCTAAAATGATCCGTGTAGGACGCATGCGCAGGGTATTGATGAAGAGATCGCGTATTTCAACCGTGCCTTTACCTTCGATGTTAGGCGGTCGCGTTAATAATCGTACTACATGTTCCTGGCGCAAGGTAAGTTCCAGCGTATCTTCGATAATAATGATGCGCTCCTGAGGGCCTATATAGGAAGAAAGGACCTCCAGGGTCGTGGTTTTACCTGAACCGGTTGCTCCGGAGAAAAGAATATTTATTTTGGCGCGGATGCAGGCAACAAGAAAATCCGCCATGCGCTGGTCGATAGTCCCTAATTTCACCAGATCTTCTATCTGGTTGATACTGCGTAAAAACTTTCGTATAGTTACCGTCGCGCCCCCTACGGATAAAGGAGGGATGATTACGTTGACCCGGGAACCGTCCTTAAGCGAAAAATCTACGTACGGATACGATTCATCAACGCGTCTGCCGGTCGGTATAAGCATTTTTTCCACCGCGTGGCGCAAGTGCGTCTCATCGTCAAAGGTAACGCTTGTGGGGACTTTTTTCCCGTCCTTTTCCATATATACTTTGTCGGGACCGTTAATCATTATCTCGGTTACACGAGGATCATCCATAAGTTCTTTTAAAGGTCCCCAGCCTAAGAATTCATCGCATAGTTCGCTAATGATCGTCGCCTTTGTCGTCGCATCAAGCGGACGGTTTTTTTCTTTTTCCCAATAGTCAAAAATCCGCGTTACGCGTTCCTTGACCACGTTTTCGGTCAATTTATCTCCGTCACCAAGAGTAAAACTCAGCTCTTTGCGTAATTCTTTTTTGAGAGCTTTTACGTCCGTCATTTCACCCCCATTTTTAATAGTCTTTAAAAAACTCTTCTTACACCACTAAGCCGCAAACGGAGCCGCAAAACCGCAAAAGAAAAATATAAAAATAACGAAAACTATAGAATTCATTCTTCATGCTATTTTTGCGTCTTCGCGGAATTTCGCGATTTTGCGGTGCCATACGGCATTTTCACGCATCTCTTTAATAATTCAGTAACGCAACTTTTTTCAGATATAAACCCTACAATTTTATCCTTTTTAAAAACTACCCCGCGCTTCTTTCCGAACGCAACCCCGATATCCGCCTGACGCGCTTCACCGGGGCCGTTGACTTCGCAACCCATAAGAGCGATTTTTCCGGGCAATGTATGCCCCCCTCGATGCAACGTGAGCGCTTCTTTCTGAAAATCATTAACTATTTTTATAAGGTCCACCTGACAACGCGAGCAGGTCGGACACGATATGATCTGGGGTCCGAACGAACGCAAATCAAGGGCCTGTAGAATATATTTCGCAATGCGTATTTCTAAATATGAAGGGGCAGTCAAAGAAACTCGTATGACGCTGCCTAAGCCCTGGCTTAAAAGCCCTCCTATGCCTATGGACGATTTTACTACTGCTTCTTGGTACGGCCCTGTTGCGGTTATTCCCAGATGCAAAGGATAATCGCTCTTTTTCGCAAATAACCTGTTCGCCAGCGTTGTCGCGCGTATCGTTGAAGCTTTCAGGGAAACGGTAATGTTAGAAAAATCACGGCGCTCAAGAATTTTAAGAAACGCAAGCGCGCTGCTCACCATTGCAGCCGCAAGGGCCTGCTCGGATGAAAAGTCTTTCTTAAACCCTCCGGAATTGATCCCCACCCTGACAGAGATGTCCGCTCGCTTTGCTGCGTCTACCACCTCTTTTATTTCGGCCTGTTTAGTCAGATTAAGCGGATTTAAACGTATTGCATCGAACCCATTTTCAACTGCCTCCAGGGCCAATTTATAATTAAAATGAATATCCGCAACCAGCGGAACTTCTATGTATTTCTTTAAATACTGCGCAATGGCAGCCTCTCCCGGACGCTTTACCGCGATGCGTATCGCTTCCGCCCCCTCAGTGACAAGAGCTCTGGCTTCCGCAAGCAGACTACTGCGGTCAGTAAGGCTGCCTTTAAGCATCCCTTTTATCCTGACCGGATACGTGCCTCCAATAATAAGCTTACCTATATGCGCTCGTGCAACCATATCTTATTGTTTGTTTTCGTCTGTCTCGCTTAAATTCTGGACAACGGCGTTTTGTTCTTTTTGACCACTCCACATCCTATGCCGTGGGCCGAACTTTATAATATCGTTGTAAAAAACAAAAAGAAACAATAATCCTATGACCCCTATGCCTGCCTTGGTTAACACATCTTCGACTCTCTCGCTCAAGGGTTTCCTGCGTATTTTTTCCCACATAGAAAGAAAAAGATGTCCGCCGTCTAAGACCGGCAAGGGAAACAAATTAACAATTGCAAGGCTCACGCTTAGGCTTGCCATCAGTAACAAAACTGCAACGATGCCTACTCTGACTGCCTCGGAAGTAAACTGCCAAATACCTAAGGGGCCTACCATTGCCTCTTTCGCGGGAATTTTGCCAAGGATCATATACCCAAAACCAAGGACCGTTATGTACGTATGCTCGAAAAGATATTTACCACCCTGCACAAACCCCGTGACTATATTATACTTCACAATTCTCATTTTCGAAGAGGCTTCAATACCGATAACAGGAACGTTGCGCTTACGCCCCATCTCATCGCCCAGGGAAGTTTGCTCCAGCGAAACAGGCAAGGAAATAATTTTACCGTCCCGCTCAAGGGTAAGCTCTACTTTATCCTTACTAGCGCGTATAAGTTGTGTCATGTCTATCCAGGTATCGACTTTAATACCATTGACTTCTAATACCCTGTCCGCTTCCTTTACCCCTGCTGCGGCAGCCGGGTACCCCTCTTTGACCTTACCGACAATAGGCTCAGGGTAAGGAAATCCTATAAGGGCGATGGTCCAGAAAAGAATAAACGCCAGCAGATAATTAAACAATGGCCCCGCAAAAACAATACGCATGCGTATGCCTACCGGCTTGGAATAAAACTCATTCGTAAGCCCCTTGCATGCGGGACGGTTATCACCGGCCAGCTTCACATAGCCACCCAACGGAAACGCACAAATCACAAATTCGGTTTCTCCCGCTTTTTTCCTAAAAAGGCATGGGCCAAAACCTATAGCAAACCTTTCTACCCCCACACCGTTTAACTTGGCAGCAATAAAATGTCCGAATTCGTGGGCAACAATCAAAATTCCCAGGATAACAAGAAAAGTAATAGTGCTTAGCATAATGTTTGTAGATACTCCTTTGTTTTTTGACTCGCCCAGGTATTCCAATAAAAGACGTCCGCTACCGAATTTAATTTTTTCGACGGGTAATGAGTAAATAGATGCTCCATGGTTTTATAAATATCGATAAATCGTATTTTTTTCTTCAAGAAATACTCTATCGCCTTCTCATCACAGGCGTTTAGGATGACAAGCGAATTATCATCTTTTTTTGCCGCAGCCAGGATCATTTCAAGAAGCGGGAATTTTTTCGACGCAAGCGGCTGAAACGTAAAAGAAAACGCTTTATTAAAATCAATTCCGCACGGATATGTTGCTCTTCGCGGATAATGCAGTGCGAAGGTAATAGGTATACGCATGTCGGCTGGATATACGCAGGCAAGAATGGTTTTATCGCTAAACTGTGCCAACGCATGAATTTTTGATTCACGATGAATGACTACGCCGATATCCTCGTACGCGAGATTGAAAAAATTATGCGTCTCTATTACTTCAAATCCTTTATTGACCAACGTTGCGCAATCTACCGTAATGCGCTCACCCATCCTCCAGGTAGGATGCGCAAGTACGTCACGCACCGTAACCTTTGAAAGTTTTCTTTTCGAATAATCAAAAAGTGCGCCCCCTGATGCCGTTAAATACACCTTCTCAAAACGATTACCGTTGCTCGAAGGGGCATCGTGTATCTTTAAAAGCTGATAGAGAGCGTTTATCTCGCTGTCAACGGGTAAGATTTCCGTTTTCGCCGCTTTTGCGGCATCAAACACAAAGGAACCGGCACACACCACCGACTCTTTATTGGCAAGTGCCACGCGCTTTGTATGTTTCAGGTTAATCATAAGAGGCTCTAACGCCGAGATGCCTGCGATAGCCATAAGCGAAATATCGCTTTTATGCGCAGAAAATTCCAGTAGACCCTGGCGTCCCGAAAATACTTTTATTTTTTTATTACAGTTGCTTTTAAATTTTTCTGCGCTTAAGCCATCGACGATACACACACACGTTGGAGAAAATTCCTTTACCTGCTGCGCAAGGGTGCGGATATCGCTATACGCGCACAAACCTTTAATCCTGAATTTGCCCGGCGCCTTGCGTATACAATCAAGAGCGCTTTTACCGATAGAGCCGGTTGAACCAAATATCGCTATCTCTTTCATAATACGCTCATATCCTTTAATCGGGAACTCCCGCATGCATCCGCTGTTGGCTGATTCTGCGGGACGTTAATTCGCGCCTTGACGCATCATGGTGACGTAGAGATAAAATGTCGGTGCAGTAAAAATTATGCTGTCGATCACGTCAAGTATTCCACCCATGCCGGGCAAAATTCTTCCGGAATCCTTAACTTCACAATCTCTTTTTATCAAGGATTCAAAAAGGTCCCCCAGCTGAGAAACGATCGCTAAAATCATAATCAAGAAAAACTTCTCAAGAAACGATAAACTGGTGATAAAAAACGAAAAGATAAGACCCACCGCCAGAGCGGTCAAAAGCCCTCCGAGAGCCCCTTCGAATGTCTTTTTCGGACTGACCCTCTCTAGGAGCC
>JAQUOR010000053.1 GCA_028717025.1 Candidatus Omnitrophota bacterium
GGGCTTGACCGTATATTTAACGCTGCAGGAATCTATGGTGGGAGAAAAAAGGATTTTAATATTTATATCTTCTACTTTTTTTTGCAGACTCTGCAATGTGTCGGCATCTTCTGAATCTTCCATGGCTTTTTTGTATATCGCTTTCGCTGCCGCCAAGTCTCCTTTCGCAAGCGCCACTTCAGCTTCTGCGGTCTGTGCAGACATCGCAGTGCCCAATTTTGTATTTTTGCTAAAAATCGCTATTACGATGATTAACCCGATTGTCAAAACGATTACAAGTCCGATGATCAACGTTCTTTTCATTATAACTCCTTTAATGAGCACATTATTTTTTCAAGTGCCTTTAGGCACGTAGAAAAATGATAGTGCGAATTACCCCCACCACTTTCTGAAAATGAACTTGCTATAGATTTAAAACGTAAACTCTCTATCTTACTTCTATTCGTCATAGACCTCCCACCAAATGCAGAAAGTGGTGAGGGGTCAAATTCGATTACCGAGTAGGTGCCCTGTTGGGCTACGCAATTTTCCGGAACTTCCTTCGGTCGCTTGAAAAACCGCTATCTCATTTGACTTTCTACCGGTAGAAAAGAAGCGGAACCACAATGCCGATAAGGGCACCGACAAACACCTCCGTAGGGGTATGCCCCATCAGTTCTTTTAATTTATTGTCGGTAATTTTTTTATGCTCCTGAAGATCATCCATTATCCTGTTAAGGATCCTTGCCTGCACTCCGACCGACCTGCGCCAGGTTTGTGCATCAAACATGGTCACCAGCGCAAAGATGCAGCCCAGCGCAAAGAGAGAAGAACAAAACCCATTCTGCTTACCGATGCAAACCGCAAGAGAAACTACTCCGGCTGAATGAGAAGAAGGCATACCGCCGGTACTTAAAACCCAGTAGAAATTAAACCGTTTTTCACGTATGGTTGCCAGCGTAATTTTTAAGCCTTGTGTTATTACCCAGGTAAGCAGTGTTACCCAAAGAACCCTGTTTTTAAGCAATTCTCCCCAAAATTGTTCCATAGTAAGCTACTATTATAAAGAGAAAAGGCGATTTGAGCAATCAAAATGTTTCTAAGGCTTGCCGTGAGTTTCTCATGAAAGGCGAAGGATTTCGTATCCGCACAGAAGCGAGGAAAGTGAAGGGTTTTGCCTTGGATTTACAATACTTTTCAAAGAGAATAAGGATTCTCTCTGTCACGCCAGGTAATGCGCATACCGCGGCCTATCAATATTTTCATTGCCTGGTAGTAAGTATTATTAAAGTTAAGATTAACGCTGCCGGTGAGCGTAGAGTTGCCTCCGGCCCATACGGTACCTTGTACATCGAGGTTTGAGCCGCCGCCTTTATCTATAAAGTCACCCTGGGTATAGATACAGCCGTCTACGAACGAATTTCCTACCAGTGAAGCGTCATAGGTCGCGTCACCGCCGACAATAAAAAAACCGTGGATTGTTTCGCTACCCGCAAGATCCAGGGTCTGGTTATCAAGGTAGATAACATTCGGCATTCCATTGGTAACGTTATTATACCAAAAGGAAACCGGGCTGTCTGTCTTAGGGTCAAACGGTGAAGTCGCGTCATAATAATTACCCTGACTTTGACTTAAGCTTTTTAAGTAAGTAAAGTTAAGCAATTCAAAATCAAACTCAGGGTCCTGGATAGCTACCTCCCCGGGTGTATCAATATTTAATTCTCCCGTGAGATTGCCGCCATACAAAACATCTCCTCGTATTGTATTCGAAGTCCCGGAGACGGTTATATTATTATCGGTAATCAAAGAAAAATTACCGGGAGGAAACATCGGAACAGAAAATTCGATAGATCGTGTTACGCGGGGAGCTGTTGCGTTGGGAACGTACCCATATGCGATATACGTGTGTCGTTGCGTAGTATTGGAATTGTCGTAATACACTGTGGTGTATTCAAATTCATATTCTCCTTGACCCATGGGAGTTAAGGTGATGTTTTGCGCAGTGCCGTTCTGCCGCCAATCAAGAGCTGCCCTATCAAAGGCCGCTTCAGCCAGCCAGAATGCCTGGGTAATGTCGATGTTCTTTTGTAACGATTTCTGGCTATGCACGATGCGAAGGAACATGGCGGTACTGAACACTAAAAGTACCGCAACTACCAGTAGACCAAAAGCCAAAACCGTAGCTTTTCTTTTATTCATTTCGTAACCTCACTTGTTCCGTTGTATTGAATAATAACGTGCCCCTGCGCATGGTCTGGTTACCTTGCATTTCGATTCTTACTGTTTTAAAATTGCTGCAGCCCGAAGTGCAGGGACAACTGCTTGCCCCGTCAGACCAACAAAAAGCTAAACCGTTATTATCGATATCCGTCGCGATTACCGTCTCTGTCCCGCCGATGACCCGTCTAATCGTATGGTCACTATTTGATAAATAATAATGCACCACTACGGCATTGACCGTTGAGTGAGTACCGTCAATGGTCACGTTTCTTGGAATTTCAAACTGTATACTCGGCGCGGCGTAAGAGCTGGAAGGTATGACGACTTTATCTTTGATACTTTTGCGTACCTCTCTGGTCATCCCATCCATAACGCGTCGCGCGTTCGCGTGGAAATCAACCAACCCCATGTTTACCATATACGTCTGATCACCTACCCAGAGCACCATCGCAAGAAAAGTAAGGACAATGCCCAGGATAAAAGCGCTCGCGATTACTTCAGCTAAGCTAAAAGCGTTTCTACTCATGATGGTGCAGGGTTCGTTATTATCGTCGTAAGTGTAATATTGCCGCGCCCGGGATCTGAGCTGCCTCGACGCTCGTCCCAGCTTGATTCTATGGTAATATTTTTATAATTGGTTCCGCTTTCGCTGGCAACGATAATGGTCTCATTATTCAAGGGAATGAGTCCGCGGTTTGCGATTGCCGCGGCAGACAAATCCCAACGGCCATCGTTAAGCCCTGTTGTGATATTGCTGAAAGCTTCACCGGCAGCAGCATTTTTGATATCTTCTAAAACATACTGCACGTGGGTTACTGCAATGGTGCGATTGTTGATTATTTTATTTAAGACGCCGATTTGGACGAGGCTTATCAAAAGTATGGAAAGCGCAACGATGACGATCGCGACGGTTGCCATTAATTCTACAAGAGTAAAACTTTTTCTATTTTTACGCATTTCTTGCATACGCAGTACGCTGCGGACCCCTCTCGCTATAGCTTGAACCCCCGGAAAAAAGGGATTTAATTTAACAGGGGGCCCGTCAATTTTTCACCTTGTGGTTCGCTTATTTCCTCTGCTTCGGTTACCTCTTTTTGTTTTATCTCGACGACATCATCAATTGTGTCATCATCCATGGTTATTGTTTCTTTCTGTGGTGATGGCAGCAGTATTTCCTGTTCTTCTTTCTGTATTCCTTCCGTTACCCTGCGCATGCTGATGAGGATGACCGCACAAGAAACTGCAACGACCGCGACGATTACCCAAAGAGCAACTTTTCTGTCCATCGCCTTCCTCCTTCAATGTCCGCCATCTCGCCTCGGGCGGAAACCTCGGCACTCATTTTTGCAATAGTGCTCGATTCATGTCCAAAAAATATATCATCAAAACTAATCTTTTACATTTAACCCGGCCATACTTTCAGATATTGGTACCGGGCATAATGCGATCCTTCGATTTAACTCAGGATCGATACTGAGCGAAAGTCGAACGTATCGATTATACACTTTTTCTGCCTTAAAGGCATGAAAAAGTTTAGTCTCATTAGACTTATTCTTGTTGCCAGATTAAGCTCATATCGCCGATCTTCTTATCCAGGGCCGGGGCTGAAATGCAAAAATCAGTGGTAGTGGGATAGTACGGCGGCGACATATCATAAAGCATCCGCGTATCATAGATGAAATTCCTTCCGTATCCCGAAACCTGCGTTGTTCCGGAAAATGTTCCAAATGCACCGTAGGTATCCGATATCACTCCTCCTAAAAGATTAACGTCACCGCTGGGTGACCTGGTCCTATAGTTATCCACCGTAAATGCACCATGAACCGCCATGATCACGGCATGAATATCCAAATCGTTAGGAGCGCTGGTCCCTATGATTACATCGCCGCCCCAGGAAAGAAGCCCCAGAAGATTGGTATATGCAGTCGCGTTAAGGCTGGGGGTGGTACTATATTCTTCATACATGAGATTATCCGAGATCACTATGTTTCTTTCACTGGAAATAGTAACCTGCGAAGCTTTTGCAACGGTCCCGGAGACACCGGCATTGCTGCACCCGTCAGAGCTTTCGCATCCTATGTCATCATCGGAATAAATTATAATCCCTTTATGCTCGGTACCATCTGGTTTTCCCTGGTAGGTAAATTCTGTGCTCGAGGTAATCACGCCGCTGCTATCTCTTGTTATGGTAGCTACGTGAGTTGTGGAAGCAGTGAAATCAACGGTAATGATTTTTGTAACGCTGCCGTTGACTGCACCCCGCGAGGTTAAAGTATTTTGTTGAATGGTATACACTGCGCTATTACCGCTTGTACTTAACGCAACTGAGGCGTTGTCTCTGGGCTGTCCGTTGTTTCCCTTGATATAAATTCCTCCGGCAACAGTCGTGCCGTCGAGGGGGATATAAATCCCCGAACCTCCGGATGATGTATACCCTACTTTGTCGCGTAAATCATTGGTGGTAATCGAAGACTCAAGATTTAACACATCCTCGCCGCGCGTAAACCCCTGAGAGAAGGTGGGCACATCATACGCACCGTTATAATCGCTGTCCAGTTGTCGCGGCCAGCCCTGATTATAGAAATAGGCTTTGGACAAATGTTGCGTGACTTCGTCTCCGAAATACGCACTCGGGTTGTTGGCGAACCTGAATTGATCGTTGGTATGCACCGGACCATAAAAACGCGTTTTCTCGGTAAACCAGACTGCTTCTCCGGCAGGCGAGGTGTGGTGATTGGTAAAAAGCGCAAACCGCGCGAAGTTTTGCCTGTGGATAGTTGCCTCGAATTTTCCCTGCAACAGACGAAACGTCTTACCTATCCCGGACACAGAACCGCTGGCGGTTACGGCGAATTCGTAAGGAAATTTGTACGTATCGCTTCCCTCCTGATACGCTTCTTTGTCGTTGCCGGCTTCGTCTTTCTGCTTACGAAGAATAAGCGTTATGGTGCGGGAGGCATCGGAAATATTTGTAGTAAGCGCAATGGGAGCGATTACCGCAGTCGATTCCCCCTGCGCGTTTGGAGCAGAAAAATAAGCAGGAAGGCTATCGTGTAAAAAATCCAAAGAATTTTTTGAAGCGCTGCTTCCTGCGTACGTTTTCATGTGTGTACTGGTTTTAGTTTTTATTGCCGTATTTAAATCTATCAATATCCTTTCTTTCAATTCTGCTATCCCCTGATTAAGACCGGCATCAGCTAAATTAACTGCCTGGCTGTTCTTTTTCTCTCTATCGCTCGAACTTTTCTCATGAACGGCCCCGGTTAAATACGCACCTACAAGCACTAAAAGAACGGCTGCGATTACACAGGTTAATCCTAAAATCATGGATTTTCTCATTAGAATTCTCCTTCTTCCGGTTCTTGCACGGGTATATCGGCTGCCACGGTTATGTTTTGATTCCTCATCGCTATTTTCGACTGTAAGGTGAACCGGGATTTTACCTCTGTGGCAACGCTGACATCGACGTAAGAGCAATCCGCGCTTACCGCGCTACCGGCCGTAGAGCCGGAACAGCCGGCGGTAAAACCCAGGGAAACGATATCCGAAGCGACGCGCCGGACGTTTGTAATCCCTTCTCCCTCATTCATCCACATCTCATATCTTCCCGGTTTCCCGGTCTGACCCAATAATTTAAAAGTTACTTTTGAAAGGCCGGCTATATCTCCCCGGCTATGGTATACTCCGTCCGCATCCTGACACTCGCCGTTATCGGAACATTGATTAGGACAACAATCGGAATAGAAATAAGGGACATAAAAATCAATTCTTGTATTTTCTTCGCTTGAAGAAGCCGTACACGCAGCGGTCCACGCGGGGTTCGAACGCCTTAAAAAGTTTGCAATAGTGTCAAGGGCAGCGCGCGCCTGCCGTTGCTCTGTCATCCTCTCCTGACCCGTATGCCAGGCGCGGTTAGAAGAAAGCAGGATCATCATCGTCGCGCCCATTATAAAACTCAATATGCCCGCCACCACCATTACCTCAACTAGAGTAAAAGCGCGTAACGACCTTTTATTTGACTTACCATGAGTAGTGCGCTGCTGATACTTCATAATATTATTAAAATCATCTAATAACCAGGGTTACCAACTCTACGGGTGAATCCAACCGGGAATTACCGTTACTGTCCTCGCCGGAATCAAGATCTCCGTTAAGATTGGCATCTTCACCGACAACCCTGTTCTTGCTTTTAAAGGAAGCGACGATCCGTATTTCTTTTATATTAGACTTAGTATACGTCGTTATGGTTTGGACCGTTATCTTACCCACCGCGATGAGCAAGGAAGCTTCCGGTGCTGTCGTTGTTATTGATACATTCGTATAGTCTGAAGAAGTATACGCTACATAAAAAAGCCTGTTATTATAGCCATCCAGGGTATCAAAGCTTTCCTTCTTAAGCTGTTCCATCTCAAATTGTACGGCATTGCTTACCAGGCTGGTGTCCCTGGCCACATCCGCTAAAATAAACAAACTTGCGTAAGCTCCTAAAACACCTACCAGGCAAAAAGCAAGTATTGCCCCCGCTACCATCACCTCTATAAGGCTCATGCTTTTCGATAACTTCATCGCGCAATTCCCCTACAAATACGTTCCGGTCGACAATATGATACAAAGACCCCTTTCTTAAATTATAGAATAGTTTTAGCTCAAATACAATGCTAATAACCTAATGTTTATGGCCTAAAACCTGGATTTTAGATATGCGGTCTCTGCTAACGAAGTATGTTTAGAAATTCAGCAATTCTGCCCCATCTCTTTTAACGTCTTATGGTTATAAACCTTTTTATATCCAAAGATTCTTGTCCAGACTACGGTACTGTATGGCTTCGGAGACATCCTCTGTGGCAATTGTTGTCCTGCCGGCTAAATCTGCAATAGTACGGGAAACCTTTAAAATCTTATCATAGGCCCGCGCACTGAAATTGAAATGTTTAATGGCAGCCTTTAAAAGGTCTTTTACCTCGTCGGTAAGAACGCAGTGGGTATGCAGCTGGCGATGACTAATCTGCGAATTAAAAAATATCTTTTCTTTACGGAAACGCTTTCGTTGCAGAGACCGCGCGACTTCTACTCTTTCTTTAATTACAGATGAAAGCTCTCCTGTTGCCTGAGTATTTAATAAGTCGTCTGCCTTGATGTCCGCTAATTCAATATGAATATCTACCCTGTCTAAAAGAGGGCCTGATATTTTATTCCTGTATTTTTGAATCTGAGGGCTGGAGCAATGGCAGCTCTTTTCCTTGGAACCATAGTACCCACAGGGACAGGGGTTCATTGCCGCGGCGAAAAGAAAACGGGAAGGAAATTCCAGGTGGCGGGTCGCGCGCGAAATATTTACAAAGCCATCTTCCAGGGGTTGACGCAGAGCTTCCAGCGCAGTGCGATTAAATTCAGGGAGTTCGTCAAGAAATAGAACTCCGTGGTGAGAGAGCGTTATCTCGCCGGGTCTTATATTTGTCCCTCCTCCCACCAGCGCAACGCTTGATGAAGTATGGTGAGGGGAGCGAAAAGGACGTTCATGTACCAACGGTTCTTCTTTGTTAAGAAGACCGGCGATGCTGTATATTTTGGTTATCTCCAAAATCTCTTCAAATTCCATATCGGGCAGAATGGTAGGGAGCCTGCGCGCGAGCATGGTTTTGCCTACTCCCGGAGGCCCGATTAAAAGCAGATTGTGCATGCCGCTGACTGCGACCTCAAGAGCACGCTTGGCAAAGAGCTGGCCCTTCACTTCAGAAAAATCGACCGGATACTCGGGTTTCCGGGGCGCCGCTGCCGCAGCCACGCTCTGATAGGGTGCTTCTGCGCCAAGGCCAGAAAGAAACGATACGGCTTCGATCAAATTTTTCACCGGGTAAATTTTTACGTCGCGCACAAGCGACGCTTCCTTTGCATTCTCAAAGGGGAGAATAAGTTTCTTGCCTCGCTCCTTGGCTTTAAGCGCCATGGGAAAAACACCATTGACCTGACGCAGGACACCCTCAAGCGATAATTCACCCAGAATATAGTACTGCGAAAGATCAATATGTGCCTGGCCGCTTGAAGCAATGAGACCAAGGGCCATGGCGAGATCAAAATGGGTCCCTTCTTTTTTGATGTGTCCGGGAGCAAGATTGATGGTGATTTTTTGGCTGGGAAAGTCGAAACCGCTGTTTTTTATTGCAGAGCGTATCCGGTCACGGCTTTCTTTCACTGAAGTGTCGCCAAGGCCGACAACCGTCACCGCCGGCAATCCCCTCTGAACGTCGACTTCAATTTCGACCGGGTATACCTCAAGGCCCACGTAGCCCAAAGAAACTACTTTTGAAACCACCGGATATTTTTTTTAGAGACGTTAATGTAATGCGTTACGCCTAGCGGGTAATTACTTCGTGGAACCTGCTTATGGCTGCGTTATGGACGATAATCTCCCGGGCGATGCCTGAGGCGCCCCCTACCGTTCCGGAGAAATAAACATAATCGCCCTTTCGATAACGCAATGCTTCTTTGAGATAGCTCTTTGTAGGATACACGGAAATGTGGATCATGGACGGCGAATAAATATCACGCGTGGTGGATAACCGTAAAATCACGGTACCCATAACATCTTTTTCCACGCTTACGACGTAGCCTCTGCCAGACACCGGTTGACGGCGTAATTCATGGTCGAGAGCGAATGTCTGTGAGGGCTTTCCTTGATTGTTGATTATGTTACAGAGGTCTTCGAAGGCGTTGTTGGCGTAGACAAAAAAAACGATATGTAAACTCAGTAAAAAAAGTATGGTAGTTTTTTTCATACGACCTTCTTCGTCAAATAAGCCGGACGACAAGTGTTATGATACTACCGTTGACGTTAAGAGTCAACCATTCCGTTGTATGAAAAGGGGTTTCTCCGGTAAATTTTTGCGGATGAGGCTAAAATCTGATTTTGGTGTTCTCTGCGTCTAGGCAGGTTTTGCTTCTTTGCGTTTCCTCTTTGCCAGAAGGTCCTTTGCCCGTTTGGATAACTTTTCAAAAGGAACCTCTCCCTTGACAAAGGCCCGCACTTTTAGCCGTGCTTTTTTTACCTTTCTCGAATGTATCCGTGCCATTTCTTTTTTGTATTTTCCCATCTCTCCTCCTTAACGAACGGCCCCACCTATATTATAGGGGGGTCTTTAAAACATTTACTGATCCCAAAACAGCATCATTTATACCATATAACTCGTATTCTGACAACACGTAAGTAATGTGTGGTTACGGATAGAACAACATACCTCGCCTGGCCTGCGGTTTGCCTGGCATACAGATTTACCTGTATTTACCACGACTGCCGCTGCGCTCTTCGGGTCTTACCCTTGAAATTCTATCTTTTTTAAGTTTTTTCTCCTGATACGCGTTTGTAAGCGTTTACACGCAAGCTCCAAAAAGACCCCTTTATGCTGGCTTTCTTTTTCTTCAATATGGTATCTTTATACTTGGGTTATCTAAAGGGTAGGTAAAGGGGAGGTGGATATGGATAAAAGGATAAGAATACTCATTGCAGCGCTTGGAATAATACTCTTTTCTTGTGTATTTCCCTTGAATAGCTTTGCCCTGTACGACGAGCTTATCGGTAAAGAGGTAGTTTTAAAAGCTTTTGAAGATAGCGGCGTTATTCATGCCGGTATTGACGAGAAAAGCTTTAAAAATGCCACCGGTAATCTTATGGGTAAGAACAAGCCGGGAT
>JAQUOR010000054.1 GCA_028717025.1 Candidatus Omnitrophota bacterium
ATATAATCAGCTACGGCGGATTAGGCGCTTCAAAAACCATAAGTATGCGCGGAGCGACCGCAAGCCAGGTCTTGGTTTTAGTGGACGGCAGGCCGATAAACAGCCCGCGCGACGGACAAGTTGATTTAAACACAATACCTCTGCAAAACATTGAAAGGATTGAAGTTATGCACGGGCCGGGCTCAAGCCTTTATGGAACCGGTGCAATGGGGGGGACCGTAAATATCATCACCAAAAACCCTCCAGCAGAAAAACAAACAACAGAGTTATCAACGAGTTTCGGAACTTTTAAAACCTACATCGAGCGTCTGTCCCATGGCGCACGAATTTCTAAATTCGGCTATCTTCTCACGGGAGAATATGAAAGTTCACGAGGGTATCGTCAGAATTCAGCCCATCGTGCCAAGGATATCAACGCAAAGTTTAACTATAAGCTCGATGACGCCAGCACATTCACTTTCAATTCCGGTTTTTTTGAAGGCAGGGAAGGTACTCCGGGTCCTATAACGGCGCCTGATGCGGACGATACGCAAAGAAACATCAAGAACTTCTTTAGCGCAGGCTGGGATTTTGCGCCTGAAGCTGCCAGCGGCCTCGCATTTAAAATCTACCAAAATTACGACAGGTTGGAATTCATGGAAAATAGCGCAGGTTCCCTAT
The DNA here is from genome assembly GCA_028717025.1 of Candidatus Omnitrophota bacterium. Classification (GTDB taxonomy): domain Bacteria; phylum Omnitrophota; class Gorgyraeia; order Duberdicusellales; family 4484-171; genus JAQTOI01. The sequence continues at coordinate 661 of JAQUOR010000054.1, forward strand.
TTGAAGTCACGAACCAGAAGGACGTTCAGAGCACCAGCACAAGAGGTATTGACCTGCACGGGACCAAACAGTTCCTTGATAACTACCATGCGGTCTTAGGATTTAATTACATCACCAATATCAACGACAGCACGTCGTCAGCGAAACATTCTTATGATGTGCGTGCCATATACGCGGAAAACCAGCTTGAACTCTTTGATTCTCTTACGATGAATCTGGGCGCCAGGTTCGACGACTATTCAAACTTTGGGGCTCAAGTAAGCCCTCATTTCAATGCACTTTACCGCATTACTCCCGACGTCAGGTTACGCGGCTCCATAAGCCGTTCGTTTCGCGCACCGACTTTTAACGATCTCTACTGGCCCGATGAGGGCTGGGCTAAAGGCAACCCTGAGCTTACCCCGGAGAAAGGATTAACCGGAGAAATAGGCATCGAAGCTACCATGAGCAGACATCTTACCTCTTATCTCTCTTTTTATAGAAGCGATTATAGCGAGCTTATCAACTGGGTAGAAGAAGCAGGGGTATGGCAGCCAAAAAATATCAATTCTGCAACCATTAACGGAATAGAACTTGGAAACAAGATCAATCTCATGGATAACCTTGAACTCAATCTCGGCTACACCTATCTTGACGCAAAAGATGACAAAATCCATAAACGTCTCATTTATCAACCGAAACACAGGGTGAATTGTTCGTTAAAAAGTCCGAATATCGCAGGGTTTGCTTTTGAGATAGAAGGCCGGTTTACCGGCGAGCGTTTTCACGACCAAGAAAACACTATTGCGTTAAAAAGATTTTTTATTTTGGGATTTAGCATTTCCAGAAAATTCGGAAAAAACACCACTTATTTCCTTCAGGCAGATAATCTTCTAAACAATAAATATCAAACGGTACGCGACTATCCCATGCCGGGCTTCTCGATAACAAATGGAATAAAACTGGAGTTTTAATCCTGGTTTTGTTGCCGCTACGACAGGTTTTGCTAGACTAAAAAACATGTAAAAACCAGGGTTTAAGTAAACCCAGGGCCATTTTTGCGCCGCTGCCGAACCTGCCAAAAAGATTAATTTCCCTTGCTATATCAACGATCTATGGTAAAATTCCTATAATACGCAAGGGTAAATTATCAGATGAAATAAAAACAACAGGGATTATTGAGGAGGAGAGATGGCAGAAGTACGCATAGAAAAAAAAGAAGATTTTGAAAAAGCGCTGCGCAAATTCAGCATGCAGTGCAAGCGGGAAGGCATTATCAGAGAATGTCGTGAGCGCCAGTACTATACTAAACCGTCGGCCAAACGTAGAAGAAACATGAAAAGTAAAACGCCACGGTAAGGATACTGTACCGCAAAAAGCGTATACGCACCCGTACAAACCCCAGCCGGATGGCATTATAGAACGACAGTTCTTAAAAAATCCTTTATTGTAAGGGATTCTACCGTTATCTTAGACACATGAATTGCGAAGAAGTAAAAGCAATCATCCCTAGCTACATTAACCATACAGCTTCGGAAGCGCAAGTCGATGCGATCGAAGAACATCTTTGCGTTTGCAATGATTGTCGGCAATTTTTAGGTCACGCTATAGACAAACCGCACATACCTGTAAAAGAAAAAGTCGAAGCCATCCAGACAGAAGCCCCGATAACCACGAAAAAACAAGGGATAGGCATATGGGAATACATTGTTTTAGGCATCGGGTTTGCGGTATTGGTTTTCTTCATCTATCTTTTTTTTAAAGGCTGAGCTCTTCATGAAATTTTTATTTTTCGGCATCGTGCAGGGACTTACTGAGTTTCTACCGATAAGCAGTTCGGGCCATCTTTATCTTTTAAAAAAACTGTTCGGTATTAACGAAAACCTTCTCGCTTCCTTTATTCTGCTTCATATGGCAACGCTTCTTGCGATAATCATTTTTTTCTGGAAGCAAATCCTCGCCACGTTTTTCAAGAAAAAGATGATTGCGCACATCATCATAATCACGCTGGTTACCGTGATTATTGCCTTGCCGATTAAACACTTTTTTGAAAAGTTTTTTGATGCCAAAAATTTACTGTCTCTCTGTTTTCTCGCAAATGCGCTCCTATTGTTGGGCACACGAAAGCGTACAGCACAAAGAACGGCCGAAGAAATAACGCTAAAAGATTCCGTTATGCTGGGAATAATGCAGGGGATAGCGGCATTCCCCGGAATATCGCGCTCTGGTATCACCATCAGCGGCTCTTTACGAAGGGGTTTTAAGCCCGAAGATGCATTTAATCTTTCTTTTCTTATGGCCATACCCACTATTATGGGAGCATTTCTTCTGGAATTTAAAGAGCTCTCTGTAACGCACATAACCCGCGGCGCAATGGTTTTGGGGTGCGTGGCGGCATTTGCTTTTGGAATAGGGGCACTTCTTGTCGTGAAAAAAACACTACTGAGCGCACGTTTTAACATGTTTGGCTATTATTCCCTGATGCTTTTTATTGCCAGCTTATTTTTATGAAAATAAATATACGAAATAAAAATTCCATAGTCATTCTGGACCTGGAAGGAAACATCGACATCAATGCCTCTGAATTCATTGAAACCGTCGGCTGGGCACTCGTGAGTAAATCGAAAGATATCCTGTGTAACTTCGAAGGGGTGAACCTTATCGACTACGTCGGCATCTCGATTATTGCCGTTGCCTACAAAAACGTTTTAAACCACAAAGGCAGACTGAAACTCTACAATGTCCCTGCACACGTACGACGCCTGTTTTCGGTGGTTGGCTTAGACAGAGTGTTCGATTATTACGAAACCGAGGAACAGGGCCTGAAAAGCTTTAAGGAAGAATCGACCTTTTCGGAGATCATCAATAAACAGCTGCGCCGGCGGTTTAAACGCATCCCGGTGAAAGGTGATATCTTTTTTAAGCAAAAGTTTCCTCCCAGGGATACCTTTTATAACGGAAAAATCATTAACATCAGCGCTATCGGCGTTTTTCTTATCAGCGAAAATATTTTCCCTATCGGAGAAATATTGTCGACCAAGTTACACCTTCTTCCTGAACCCGGGATCGTCGAAATCGATGCAAAGGTGGTCTGGGTCGCGGACCAGGAAATACAGCCCATGGAATCACCGGCAATGGGACTTGAATTCTATAACATCGAAGCTCATCAACAGGAACAAATCATCCAATTCGTAGAAAAAAACCTCGCCAGTACCGATATGGATTAGACTTCAGATCCTGTTTTACGCAAAAAGAAGAGAATCGATAAAGATCTTTTTTTGCCTCTTACATAATACCCAAATCAACTTATGCGGCTTTCCCCGGGCTGAAATCCAGGGGTTATGCTCAAGTTGCGGTTCGACTGTGCCCACCGTTCTGAGTGCAACCAAAGGAGTGAGCGACGCCTGATGTTGCGCGCCCTAAAAGGCAAGGGGTGTGCCGCCGAATGTATCAATAAAAACTCCTTTAACTCACCGAAGAGATTTGGTATAATGACCCCATTAACAATTATATTTTAATGCATACACGCATATTCTTCTTTCTTATCGGTATAGTATTTTTAAGCAGCTGCGGCGGGGCGCTGGGTACGTTAATGGAATTGGGCGGCAACGAAGCGCTCAAACGAAAAACCGTTCAAGAAGAAACGCACAATTTCCATGTACTTAAAAACGCAATAATAAAAAACAAAATCGAAAAAGGCATCTCTGCCGCGCACGCACTGAAAAAATTCGGTAATCCCGTTTTACTCTATCCCCAGGGAGAGGGACAACGCTGGGTATACAAAGCAGCAGACAACGATTGGTTTAAAGGAGAAAAAATATATCTTTTTTTCGATAAAAAAGAAAACCTTACCGGTTGGGAATGTATTAATTGCAAGTGAAACGTAAACCTTCTAAACCTTCAAACACTAAAACTTACGTAAGCCGACCAACCATATCGACAGCCATCGCTATCACGCAAGTCGCTGAGATACTTCAAAATAAGGAATTCGTATCGGTAGCAACCTGCGATAATTCCTGCAGGCCCAATGTTGCTCCTAAGTTTTTATTAAAAAGCATAAATAACTGCATTTATCTGGCGGACTATGTTATCGGAAGGACCTATAGAAACCTAAAAGATAATCCGCGCGCTTCCTTATCTATCATGGATTTCAATACCTTGATCGGCTACCAGATAAATGGCTCTGTCACGCTCATCAGTAAAGGGCCTGCGTACCGGTCACTCCTTAAAGAATTTGAGCGCGGAAAAATACAGTTTTCAGCCAAACGCCTCATTGAGGGGGTCAAAAGAGAAAAAAAGTATAAAGGCTTTGAACTTGAATTTCCCGAAAAAATCGTCATCTACAAGATTGACGTAAACGAAATCGTACGGATAGGTATAAAGGGGAACGTGGAACGCCAGGCTGTATACGAGTAGCGCAACGCAAAAAACAAAGGAGGTGTGGTATGGAAATCGATGCACGAAAGATTAAAATCTTTAAAATAAGAAATCGCAGAGGCTACGCTGCGCTTTGTTTAAACCACCTCACCGAAGGTAAAACCCTCTTTGAGACCTACGAAAGAATGACCAAGGCCCTACGACGCAGCAAAATAAACGTCAAGAGCACCGTGAGCAATTTAAAACAGCTTGTAACTTCATCGATTGCCTAAAGAATATGCAAATGAGCCTTCCTGGGATACATAGACACTGTGCGTACGTACTGGTAATTTCTGCGATGGCGTTCTTAAGTTCCTATGCGCCGCGCGCTTGGGCAGAAAACCGTAAATATCTGCAAACGATCGACCAGGCGCATACGCAATTTAACTGGCATATCGAAAAACAAACCGACACCTCGGCGGCATTAACCGTTACCAACAACCGCAACGAAACGGCATATACTTCAAAAAATAACTCCCTTTTAGAAGTCAGGCAATGGCACCTGAAAAACCCTTCAGCCAAGACTGAACTTAGCGCAGAACGCCGGAAAAATTCAATCGTCATCAACGGCACCTTTAAAGGTGAGCCTTTTACAAAAACGCTCACCATTGATGATGACCCCTGGTTCCAGCCTATGTCATTTTCTCTGACGATTTTTGTGGGATCAAAGGCTGATTTGATAACCTTCTGGACCTTTAATCCCGATACCCTAAACGCCTTTAAGATGAAAGCGACAAAGGTTAGCGCCGAGACCCTTAAAATCAACGAAAAAGAAATAGCGGCGCAAAAAGTGAAAGTAAGTCTCTTGGGGATGCGTTCTGCTTTCTGGCATGCATATTATTGGTTCAGCACTAAAGACGGAACTTTCCTAAAATACGAGGGGGTCGACGGCCCCCCAGGAACCCCGCTTACGATTACTACCCTCATGGGCATGGAAAAGTAATCCTTCATATTGCCTTTATTCCTTCAAAAATCAGGCTAAATTCAAGTAGAGGAGACCGCTATTATCTTTGTTTACAAAAAGCAGTATTTATGCTATAGTAATTTTGTGTTTTTTAGTGGTTTCTAGTATCCTTAAAAAATATCCTCGAATAAACATAAGCAAGATTAGGAGGCAGTAATGACTAATAAGCGCGGAAGGCCAAACAAACCGGTAAAATACACTAAAACCATCAATGTCAGGTTGACCCATGATCAATGGGTTGAAGTGCTTAACTGGTCACAGAAAGCACACCTTGAACCTTCTGTATATATACGGAAAATCCTCTTGGATTTCTTAAGCATAAAAGACCAGCCAGTTCATACCACAAATACCTCAAAAAAGTAATCTAAGAACCCTGCAGAGCGCATTTAAAAGGCACTTGATTGAAGGGACGGTCCACCTTAAGGAAACTTTGAAGCGAAGGTTTCTTCTGGAATCTTTATGTTCAAGGAGAAAAACGAAGGATATCATCAACTTCCTATAATATACATTATGTTAACTTTTATAATTAGCTCTTTTTGCTGTAACATATTGTGCTACAAATAGTTATGAATATAATATAAAATCCTGTGAATTGACAAATTCATATTTACCCATCTCCTACTTTTGTATTGTTTGTTCTTAAGGGGTAATTCTCTGCTAAAATCTGTCCTGTCTCCCCAAAGAAATAATCCGATAATTTTTGCAGTAATAACACGCAAGGTTCGGCTGGAAGGCAATATCTAACCAGGTTTGGGACTAGCCCTGAAAATAACAATAGCGGGAACATTTCCCGCTATATCACTTTAACTACCTAAAACGCGCCGATAAGGGCCTTTCCCTTACCATCCGTGCAACCCAGCCACCCTAGTAGCCTCTAGGTGCCTAACTTGCCCTTAACGGGCCTTTCTGCTAAAGAGCAACGGCTTCCTGAACTACTTTAGGCCTGTTGGCTTTGCGCCCCCCGATTTCTCGAGGTTTGCCCTTACCGGCAATTCATATATACACTATTTCTTCCGGAATTTCAAGGTTACGCTTTTGTCTTCTGGAAGTTTAAACCAAGGGTTACGGTAAGTACCATAAGTCTCATAGATGGCAATAAGAGTCGCTGTCAATAACAGCTCGTCGCCAACAACACCCCTTTAGGTTTATAATGATTTTCGTCACGACCGCAAGGACTTACTTAAACAAAATGCCCGTTGCTTGGTTTAAGATTATTTTAAAGTAAACCCTCAAGAGAGTTCTTATCAAAATAGACGCCGGCGAGCGCTTCCTGGGAATCCAGTTCCTGTACCCAACCCTTTAAACCGAGTTCTTCAACGCACGTTTTAACTTGATTATATTCTGATACATTCACTCTGCGGCGCAAATTAACTGAAGTTTGCGCCTTAAAGTAAGGTTGGTATTGAAACATGACACTCACCAACGCGCCTGGCGCGTTTTTCTTAATCCACGCTAAAGCCTGCAGTGAATCAGCGCTGTGATTTGGCAACACCAGATGCCTGATGATAACGCCCCGTTTTAACAAAAGGTTATCCTTGCTCAATGCAGCAGCACTCCGCTGAGCATGCATTGCCTTTATACTTTCCTGACTGTAAAAAGGGTAATCCGGTGCATTCGAATAATCTTTCGCGATCCGTTCAGTCATGTATTTGATATCCGGCAGGTAAATATCTACAATGCCGGAAAGTTCCCGGATGATTTCAGGCTTCTCGTAGCCGGAAGTATTATACACGATAGGAAGGTTTAAGCCTTCCTGGTGCGCGAGCAAAAGCGCTTTTAGGATTTGCGGCAAAACATGCGTAGGGGTAACAAGGTTGATATTGTGGGCGCCTTTTCCCTGCAAATTGAGCATTACAGCTGCCAGGCTCTTTTCGTTAAGTATTGAGCCCGTAAGCTGATGAGAAAACATGTAATTTTGACAATAAATACACTTTAGACTACAGCCGGAAAAAAATATGGTACCGCTCCCCTGGCTGCCGCTTATTAAAGGTTCCTCGCCATGGTGCAAAAATGCGGTATAGACCATTAAATCCTGGGTTATGCCGCAGATGCCCCTCTCCCCTTTTAGCCGGTTAACCCTGCAATTGCGGGGACAAAGGTCGCAAGAAGCGAGTCTTGCGTAGAGAGAATCGCATATCGCCCTTAGCGTAGAAAGCTTACTTTTTCGTTGCATTTTTTATCTGCTCGCGGTATGTTTCCCGTGCCGCAAGGAATATTCTCTTATGGTCGGGCCGACGATAATCGGGATATGTGGTAGGAAAGGTACAGAAATCACCGTCCCGATAATACATGGTCACTTCAGCGTAAATACCCTTGCCCAGATAAATACGGTGATAAAAATCTTTTGTGGTAGTCAACACTAATTTTGCCTGGTCAAGGTAACCGGGATCTATGTTGGCAGCACGTTTTGCGGCATGTGCAAATTTTTTTTCTACTTTTATGCTAAACAGTTTTATCTCGGCAAAACGACCGGGATCCTGAAGCTTTTTAAAAACGATAAAACGCCGCAACAGAGGTTTTCCCATTTCAGGATAGTAATAATCGGTAAAGTTGAAATCAATAACGTCGCTTTCAAGATCGATCGCGCCAAATTTTTTCTGGAAAATATTTCTTATTTTTTGATATACGCGTTCATGCGTATAGATGATGCTGCAGAAGAATTTTACCGGTAAAGGAAAGCATCGTGTGAGCATTTAAGCATTTGTGGAAGGCGAAATTAATTCCGGGGCTTTTATGTGTGAATTTATGTATGCAACGAGATTTTTTCTGTCGTGTTCTTTGATGTCGCTGAAATATATCCCCACATGATAGGAGTTTTTTCCGTTATCGTGCATGCTTTCTTGACGCACCACTACACCCTGGCATTGAATTTTTTTAACGGTCTTAGCGCGACCGCCGTTTTTCTTTAAAGGAATAAGGATAATAATGTTGAGTTTGGTCATCGGCTCAAGCGGTTTGTTGACCGCACAATACACACCGCTGCCGCTGATATTCTTTGTTTCGGTAACAATATCAAACTCAATATCAGAAAGCTTTAAAGATAAAGATTTTTCAACCCGGGGATACTGTCTTTTATCGTTCATGAAAATCAGGCAGGTTGCTGTTTTTTCTTTAAAAATTCCTTAAAGCAACCCTTATTGCAGTAGTAGCCGCCGTTTCGAAAATACCAGGCTACCCTTTTTAAGGACTTATTGCAGCTTAAACAATTTTTTCTTTTTTCTTCTGTTTTTGCCATAGTAATTAAGAATTATAAATTTTGCTTAAAAATTGAGAAAGCGCACCTTTATTCGGTTCGCTTACTTCCATAAACTCTAATCCCGCCACATACCGTTCTGCAATGCGCTCTTTCGAGCACCATATCACTTTTGCCTTCAAATCGATGACTTTATCGATAAGATTGATATTGAGTTTCACGACATTCCCCTGCGGGAGAAAATCGTGACTGACGATCTTTGCCCCGCATGCGCTTAGATCCTTGCTCACCGTATAAAAATAATTACGCCGGGGCAATACATTACATTCTATCGGAAAAGATACGCCTGCTCTAAAGCCATTTCTTCTTTCTTGCATGATTATATTTAGGTATTTATTAAGTGTTTATACCATATTTTTCTCTGTTTGTCAAATTGTTGAGGCGGTATTTTCAAGACTCTTTTTGTGATAGCGCGCGAAAAAATCGTAGGCAAACTCAGGTTTATTTCTTATAGAAAATGAGACACGTATTATGCGCGGCAATGATGCAGGCTGAATTCCTTTAGCGTCTGCTGCAGTTTAGAAAATGGGATTGCCGATA
>JAQUOR010000055.1 GCA_028717025.1 Candidatus Omnitrophota bacterium
TAACTCTATGGCTATGGTTTACGTTAATCTTCGCAAATTTTTCTGAAAGTATGGCCGAAGGTCGGGGAAAGGCACAGGCGGAATCCTTGCGAAAAGCAAGAAAGGATACCCTTGCTAAGAAACTTTCCGAGCCCAAATATAGTTTAAGTTATTCAAAAGTATCTGCTTCAACGCTTCGGAAAGGTGATATCGTTCTTGTCGAAGCAACCGATATCATTCCTATGGATGGAGAGGTTATTGAGGGAGTCGCAAGCGTTGATGAGAGCGCAATTACAGGAGAGAGCGCGCCTGTTATAAGGGAAAGCGGAGGAGATCGCAGCGCTGTTACCGGAGGAACGCGCGTGCTTTCTGACTGGCTTGTTGTTCGCATTAGTTCTAATCCAGGGGAGACATTTCTAGATCATATGATTGCAATGGTAGAAGGGGCTAAGCGGCAGAAGACTCCTAACGAGATTGCATTAAGTATTCTTCTTGCGGTTTTTACCCTGATTTTTTTATTAGCTACCGTTACTCTTTTGCCATTTTCCATTTATAGCGTTGCTTCCGCAGGCCACGGCACACCCGTTACGGTTACTGTATTAGTTGCGCTTTTGGTATGCCTTATCCCGACTACTATCGGAGGACTGCTTCCTGCGATTGGAATTGCTGGAATGGATAGGATGATTCAGGCAAATGTAATTGCTACTTCAGGCCGGGCAGTAGAAGCATCCGGTGATGTGGATGTTTTGCTTTTGGATAAAACCGGCACTATTACTTTAGGCAACAGACAGGCTGTCGATTTTATTCCTACCAGTGGGATAAGTATCGAATCTTTGGCAGATGCCTCGCAAATAAGCTCTTTAGCGGATGAGACTCCGGAGGGAAGAAGCATCGTGGTCTTAGCAAAAGAAAAATACGGGATCAGAGAGCGTCAAATTCATGAGCTAAACGCAAGATTTATTCCCTTTTCAGCGCAAACACGGATGAGCGGTGTAGATTTGGGGGATGGTAGGCAAATCAGAAAAGGCGCTGTCGATGCTATTGAGCGTTATGTAACGGAATTAGGAGGAGTATTTCCTGAAGATTTGAAAATTGCCATTACTAGTATTTCCAAAAGCGGCGGCACCCCACTAGTAGTATCAGAACATAAGAATATTTTAGGTGTCATTCATCTGAAAGATATTGTTAAAGGCGGTATCAAAGAGCGCTTTGCCGAATTGCGGCGCATGGGTATTAAAACCGTCATGATTACAGGAGATAATCCTTTGACCGCAGCCGCGATTGCCGCCGAGGCCGGTATGGATGATTTCTTGGCTCAAGCCACTCCTGAATCTAAGCTTAAATATATCCGTAAAATGCAAGAGGGTGGGAGACTAGTTGCAATGACTGGGGATGGAACTAATGATGCGCCGGCTCTTGCTCAGGCAGATGTTGCCGTTGCTATGAATACTGGAACTCAGGCGGCAAAAGAAGCGGGGAATATGGTTGATCTTGATTCGAATCCCACAAAGTTAATCGAAGTCGTTGAAATCGGCAAGCAACTGCTGATGACTCGCGGATCATTAACCACTTTTAGTATTGCTAATGATGTTTCAAAATATTTTGCCATTATACCAGCGGCTTTCGCTGGAACCTACCCTGCGCTCAACGCGCTAAATATTATGCGTTTGGCTACGCCCGAGAGCGCTGTCTTATCGGCTGTCATATTTAATGCGCTCATCATTATATTCCTGATTCCTTTAGCGCTTCGAGGGGTTAAATATAAACCAATGCCCGCAAGCCGTCTTTTGCGTGACAATTTATTTATCTACGGGGTAGGAGGCATAATTGCCCCATTTATAGGAATTAAGTTGATTGATATGCTTTTGGTAACGTTAAAATTAGTTCACTAATGGAATCTAAGATGTTAAAAGAACAGATACGACCAGCAATTTTAGTATTTATTATTTTGTCTTTTATTACGGGAATTATTTACCCGTTGTTTATCACTGGCGTCGCCCAGATATTTTTTCATAATCAGGCCAATGGCAGCTTGATTTATAGAGGAGAGCCGATTGGGTCTTCGCTTATTGGACAGTCATTTGATAACCCTAAGTATTTTTGGGGCCGTCTTTCGGCAACTTCGCCTGTTCCATGTAATGCGGCATCTTCATCCGGGTCAAATTTAGGGCCATTGAATCCCGCGTTATTAGATGCTGTAAAAGAACGAATCAAAGCACTAAAAGAGTCTGATCCGAACAACGATGCTTCCATTCCGGTAGATTTGGTTACTTCATCGGCAAGTGGATTGGACCCGCATATTAGTTTGGCTGCGGCTTTGTATCAAATTCCGAGAATTGCTCAAGTGCGAAAAATATCACAAGATCCAATTAAAAAGATTGTGGCGCGGCATACCAGCGGCCGTTTTTTTGAGGTAATCGGAGAACCAGTGGTCAATGTATTGGAAGTGAATTTAGAGCTGGATGCTGCGGTGCAAAAATAAAATTGAGGTGAGATATGGACAGACCTAATCCAGATGATTTGTTAGCAAACATCGAACGCGAAGAATCTCATAAGGGAAAACTTAAGATTTTTTTCGGGGCAGCAGCAGGTGTAGGTAAAACTTATTCAATGCTCGAAGCTGCAAGGATTGCTAAAAAAGAAGGCATTGATGTTGTCGTTGGATGGGCAGAGACGCATAAACGCGCTGAAACAGAAGCTCTCCTTGAGGGCCTGGAAATTCTTCCTGCAAAAATTATCCACTATAAGAATGTTGAATTGCGAGAATTCGATATTGACGCTGCGTTGCAGAGAAAACCCGCGCTTATTTTAGTGGATGAGTTAGCCCACACAAATGCTCAGGGTTCACGCCATCCGAAACGATGGCAGGATATAGAAGAACTCCTTGATAAAGGAATTAATGTCTATACAACCCTTAATGTTCAGCATTGTGAAAGCGCGAATGACATTGTTGCCCAGATTACAGGTATAACTGTTCATGAAACTGTACCTGATACCCTTGTAGAAAAGGCCGATGAAATAGAGCTTGTGGATATCCCGACTGAAAACCTCTTGAAGCGCCTCAAAGACGGGAAAGTTTATATCGGGGAAATGGCAGAACGAGCTGTGCAGCATTTCTTTCAGCCGGGTAATCTAATTGCCTTGCGGCAGTTGGCGCTTCGTTATACTGCTCACAATGTAGATGAAAAACTAATGTCATATAAGCAGGGCCAGGTTATGTCGAAGGTGTGGGGAGGACGAGATAGGTTTTTGGTATGTATATCTGCCAGCCCGAGCGCTGTCGGTCTGATTAGGGCAGGTAAACGCATAGCTTCGGATTTAGGCGTTCATTGGGTAGTTGCATATGTTGAAACTGGGGCACAACAGAGTGAAGCAGCCAGAACCCGAATTTCCGAAATGATGCGTCTTGCCGAAAAGTTGGGTGCACAAGTTGCTACATTGAGTGGGCAAAATATTGCGGAAACACTTGTATCTTATGCGCGTTCAAAAAATATTAATAAAATAATTGTTGGCAAGCCTGAAAAACTAAGATTTAGAGAATACGTTCTAGGTTCCTCTATTATAGATAAGCTGGCCAGAGCGGGCCGAGAAATGGATTTGTATTTATTAAGCGGAGAGACTCAAGGAGAACCTATCAAAGTTATTTCTGCGGCAATGGCTCCTTTTTCTTGGGAGAATTTCTCAAAGGCGATAGGCGTAATCGCTATTTGCACTTTAGTAGATTGGATGGCGCTTCGTCATTTAGCCTCCGTCAATCTGATAATGATCTATTTTTTAGGAGTAACCTGGGTCGCCTTTAAATACGGACGCAGGATGTCCATGATAGCGTCTTTTTTGAGCGTTTTATTTTTTGATTTCTTTTTTGTGGCCCCGTATTTTACATTTGCGGTAGCAGACGTTCAATATATTTTAACCTTTATTGTTATGCTCATTGTGGGCTTTGCCATATCTCATTTAACGGGCCAACTTCGGCGCCAAGCCGGCATAATGCGTGTTAGGGAAGATAGAATGCAGGTTCTCTATGCTTTAAGCCGAGAGTTGTCAAAGAGTTCGTATCCGGATGAACTCTTCCAGATAGCGCTTAAACATATTAAGGAGTTTTTCAAATGTCGGGCAGCTATTCTTACGCCAGATACTAAGAAGAAATTGAACCCTCGTTTTGGTGATATAGAAGAGTTTAATCTATCTCCGAACGAAATTGCCGTGGCGCAGTGGGCTTTTGAATTTAAAAAATCAGCCGGTAACGATACCGATACTTTACCAGGGGCAAAAGGCATTTATTTACCGTTTGTAGGAGCAGAGAAAACAGTCGGAGTGCTCGGCATTTTTCCGGCCCAGGATAAACAATTCGTGGATCCGGAACAGCGGCATATTTTAGAGGTGTTTGTGACTCAAACCGCATTGGCCGTTGAAGGAGCCCAAATTGCTGCAATAGCTTTTGAGGCGGCAGAAAAGATCGAAAGCGAGCGGCTTAAGAATTTGCTTCTTACTACTTATTCTTCAGGGCTTCCTGGGCCTTTAACATCTATTTCCGAAACCGCTTCTGAGTTGTTAAAGCCGGAGAATATTAAGGACGATTCAAAACGTGCCGCATTGATTACAAAAATGAAGCAGGAGGTAGGGCGTTTGAATACACTTATTGCTGAAATACCGCAAATTATCGATTCCGAAGAATAGGTTGTATATTTTTTAGTGATATTGGGTTATAGATAAACTGTATTTGAATAGGGGGTACCTATGAACGTTTTTAAAAAAAGAGGGTAAATGGCTATCCTGCTGAGAGATAGGAAGAGTAGAGCGTAATCTCAAAGATTGAAATTAAGTTGACATCTACTTGACAGATGTCAACTTTTAACTTATAATATTGACATCTTGTAAATAGTCGATTTGGAGGTTTAAATGGTAACTATAGGAAAATATGTTAAACAGAGGGCTGGTTACAAAGCTTTTATCCCTGAGAGATTTCCCCCGAAAGAATTATCTCTTAATGAGCCCAGAATAGTTAAACTTCTCGCCAATGCTAATCTGCAGCTTGGGAAGTTGGACGGCCTTACTAAGCTTTTACCGGATATAAATTTCTTTATTTTTATGTACATTAATAAAGAAGCCGCTTATTCAAGCCAGGTAGAAGGTACAAGGGCAAAGCTTACCGACGCATTGCAGGCTGAAGTAGAGAGGACGCCCGATTTGCCTAAAGACGTGGACGATATTTTACATTACATAAGAGCGATGAACGAAGGATTAAGGAGGCTTGATAAATTACCGTTATCGTTGCGTTTAATAAAGGAAGTTCACGCAACGTTACTTACCAAGGCAAGAAGCTCAACTAATCCATGTCCCGGGGAATTTAGAAGGTCGCAGAATTGGATTATGGGAACAAGTCCGGCTGACGCCCGTTTTGTTCCGCCACCGCCGGAATTTGTCATGGAGGCGTTGAGCGATTTAGAGAAATTTTTTTATTCCCATGAAGATTTACCCGTTTTGATAAAAGTTGCTTTGATCCACAGCCAATTTGAGACAATACATCCTTTTCTGGATGGTAACGGAAGAACGGGGCGATTGCTTATAACATTTTATCTTTGCCAACAAAAAGTATTGGAAAGGCCGGTATTGTATCTTTCGGAGCATTTCAAAAAGCATAGAGACGTTTATTTTTCTATGCTTGATGAGTACAGAAATGGAAATATTGTTTCATGGTTAGATTTTTTTCTGAAAGGGATCGTCAGAGTTGCCGAAGAGGCAATAGAAACTTCAAATAAGGTTATTGAGTTACGCGAAAAAGACCTGCAGAAAGTATCCGAATTAGGCAGGGCAAGCAAGAATGCTATCGTGTTGCTGAAAAACCTGTATAAAATCCCAATAATAAATGTCAGGAAAGTTGAAGAGGTTGCTGGTTTATCACGAGAAGCGGCGAATCAACTGGTTGACAGGCTCGTTAGGATAGGGATCTTGATCCCTAAGGATAAAGGCAAGAAGTATGGCCGTCTATTTGTCTATAAGGATTACCTGAGTTTGTTTGAAGCAAAAGGATTGTGATTGCTATTCTCATTTTAGAAAAGTTTATTAATAATGAGAGATAACCTTTTGTTTTGAAGCTCATATTAAGTGTAGGTATAGGGGACGTAGGTATAGGGGACGCGCAATAAAGTGACAGGCTAAGCGTTTCTATCTATTTGTAAGTATATGGGTTAGAATAGTGATTTTGAAAAAGGGTGTCCCTTTTTGGGACGTCCCTAAAATCGGTTGGCAGATGGATACGTTATAGGGGGACTATGGAGAAGATAACAGGGGCATTAGTGAGTTTGGAAGGTGAAGAGAAATGAACAATTGGTGGCATTTGGATATTCAGGAAGCGATTAAGATGCAAGGGGCGAATCTAAGCCAGGGTCTTTCTATCCAGGAAGTAAAGACCAGATTGGATAAGTACGGTCCAAATCAATTAAGGGAAGCGAAGGGGCGTTCGCCTATAAGTATTTTCTTAGAACAATTTCAGGATTTTATTGTCTGGGTTCTTATTGGCGCGGCATTTGTTTCCGGGTTCTTGCAGGAATGGATAGACTCGCTCGCTATAATTGCGATTGTTATAGTAAACGCGATTTTAGGATTTATTCAGGAATACCGCGCAGAAAAGTCCCTTGCGGCTCTAAAAAATTTATCAAGCCCCTTTTCAAAAGTTATCCGCGACGGTCAGCATAAAGCCGTTCCTTCATCAGGGTTAGTTCCCGGAGATGTGATTGAGATTGAAGCCGGTGACAGCGTCCCTGCGGATAGTCGCCTTGTTTGGATTAGTGCAAATTTTGGCGTGCAGGAAGCCAGTCTTACTGGAGAATCGACGCCTGTTGCAAAGACTACCCGCGCTTTAGAAAAAAAAGATATCCCGCTTGCTGATCGGGCAAATATGGTTTATATGGGGACCTCAGTTGCATCCGGTAAAGCAAAAGCATTAGTTGTTTATACCGGAATGCAGACAGAGCTGGGGAAAATCGCAGGGTTAGTGCAGGCAATCGTACATGAGACTACACCTTTACAGAAGAAATTAGAAGAGTTCGGCAAGTGGATTGTGTATTTATGTTTTGTCATGGTGGGAATGGTATTCCTGCTAGGATGGCTACGGGGCGGTAAGATTGTGGATGTGTTTTTAACGTCGGTGAGTTTAGCGGTCGCCGCTATCCCGGAAGGTTTGCCTGCGGTAGTCACCATTGCGCTTGCCTTGGGCGTCCACCGGATGGTCAGGCGTCATGCGTTTATCCGTAAACTCCCTTCTGTTGAAACCTTAGGTTGTGCTACGGTAATCTGTTCGGATAAAACAGGCACTCTCACTAAAAACGAAATGACAGTGCAAAGGATATTTGCGGGAGGGAAGCTTTTTGAAGCAACCGGCATCGGATACGCGCCGACCGGAGAGTTTTTGTTCGGTAAAAAACAAATTAGGATTGCTAATTATCCTGATTTGCAGAATATGTTACGTTGCGGCGTGTTGTGTAATGGGGCGCAGTTGGTCGAAAACTCCGGCGTCTATAAAATAGTGGGTGATCCGACCGAAGGGGCTCTTTTGACCGTTGCCGGTAAGGCTGGTATAGCCAGAGAGAAATCAGAAGAAGATTTTCTTTTTATTGACGAAATACCGTTTGATTCCGATCGAAAGAAGATGACGATTATTCGTAAGCACGGCGAGCAAACAATTGCCTTTGTCAAAGGTGCGCCGGATATACTCTTAGACGATTGCATTTATATTGAAGAAAATGGCGTAACTCGAAAGCTAACCGAGCCGGATAGAGCAAATATCCAGAAGATTAATAACGAATTGGCAGGCGAGGCGATGCGTGTGCTGGCAGTTGCTTACAGAGAGTTGGATAAAAGTCATGAAAAGCATGACGCGAAGATTACCGAAAGGGAGCTTACATTTGTGGGTTTAGTTGCGATGATAGACCCGCCCCGTGAGGAAGTAAAAAAGGCTATACAGGAATGTAAGGCCGCCGGTATAAAAACGGTTATGATTACCGGTGATCATAAGAATACGGCAGTCGCTATTGCGCGAGCACTTGGATTTTTTAATGATAATTCTTTAGCATTAAGCGGTGAAGAACTGGATAAATTAAGCGATGATGAACTTTATAAGGAAGTAAGGAATATCTCGGTGTATGCCCGGGTTTCTCCAGAGCATAAATTAAGGGTTGTGCGTGCTTGGCGCAGGCATGGCGAAGTCGTAGCTATGACCGGAGACGGTGTTAACGATGCTCCGGCGCTCAAAGAGGCCGATATCGGTGTTGCCATGGGCATTACCGGGACCGATGTTACCAAAGAAGTATCAGACATGGTTGTAACTGACGATAACTTTGCTTCGATTGTCGCGGCAGTAGAAGAGGGAAGGGGTATTTACGATAATATAAAGAAATTTATCCATTATCTTCTTTCATGCAACGCCGGTGAGATACTGGTTATGTTTGTATCATCTTTAATTGGGCTTCCCGCGCCGTTATTGCCGATACATATCTTATGGGTTAATCTTGTAACCGACGGGCTGCCTGCGCTTGCTTTAGGGGTAGATCCTGTTGACTCCAATATTATGAAGCGGTCTCCGCGTAAATCCACGGAAGCGGTGATGACAAAAGAGCGGGTGATTTTAATGTTGGCACAGGGTTCCTTGATTGCTTTCTGCAGTTTACTTGCGTTTGCCTTTGTCTTGTTCATTGAAAAAGAAGGTATCGTTCGCGCAAGAACTGCGGCCTTTATTGTCCTTGCATGCTCGCAGTTATTCCATTCTTTTAACTGCAGAAGCATGACTGAGTCCTTGTTTAAATTAGGAGTGTTTACTAATAAAAAACTGGTTCTGGCGACTTTCGTATCGTTTCTTTTACAGATGATGGTAGTGTATGCACCGTTCTTGCAGAAGGTGTTTAAGACCGAGCCGCTAGGGTTATTTGATTGGTGCTTTGTACTCGGGGTTTCTTCGTTTCCTTTGTGGGCAATGGAGGCTTGGAAATGGAAACAAAAGGAGGATCTTTCATGAATAAATTAAAACGATATTTTATCGCCGGACTGCTTACCATTCTGCCGATTTTTCTAACCTTATATCTTCTTTTTATTATTTTCAGATTGATTGATAATATTATCGGGAGAATTATTAATAGCTATTTGAAGGCAGAGTTTGGTTTCTCTATTCCCGGATTAGGTTTTATCGTGGCAATCCTAATAATCCTAGTGACAGGATTTGTTGTTTCACACTTATTGAGTAAAAGGACACTTCCTCTGATAGAAAGATGGTTTCTTAAGCTTCCCGTAGTCAGACAGATATATACGCCTATTAAACAAATAATAGGTTTTATTTTTTCCAAAGATAATAAGGTGTTTAAGAAGGTAGTTTTGGTAGAATAGAATAGGGGACGTGCAATAAAGTGACAGGCTAGGTGTTTCTATCTATTTGTAAGTGTATGGGTTAGAATAGTGATTTTGAAAAAGGGTGTCCCTTTTTGGGACGTCCCTGATATTTACGTGGATAATCTTATTGGGCCTGAAATTTATAGAGGTAAGAGTTTTTTATTGAGAGAAGAAGAAAAGAAAATTAATATGGAGATGGGCAGGTGTAAGATGCGGTACATCTGTATGAGCCGTTTAAAAAAAATGTATGAGGAGGCATTAGAAAAGTGCAACATATTGGAAAAACAAGAGGTTACGACAAAGACAGAGACAACACGAAAAGTGTGTATATTAGAACCTTCGGATGTCAAATGAATACCCGCGATGCGGAAGTGATCGCCGGTATTTTACAGCAG
>JAQUOR010000056.1 GCA_028717025.1 Candidatus Omnitrophota bacterium
TGTTTCTTTGAGCATCTCTGATACCGGCATAGGAATTTCACACGAAAAAAAGGACAAAATATTTGAGCCTTTCTTTACTTCTAAGCCGGTTGAGGAAGGTACGGGGTTAGGGTTATCGATAGTCGCTAATATCGTGCGGGAACACGGCGGCTCGATCAGTGTAGAAAGCGAAGAGGGTAAAGGTGCCGCTTTTATGATAAAATTACCCGTTCCGTGATCATGAGCTCTTTCTGCGCGTACGATTTAAAGTGTGTCCGCAGAGGGCTTGCATTGGAGAACAATATGCGTATGTGTAAAACGACAGGCTTACATGGGAAAAAAACATTACTCTTGTTTTGCATCCTTTGTGTTTTCTTTTCCTTTGAACCCTCTTTTGCCGCCGGTTTAACCAGAAATAAGAAGATTCTGCTGCTGCATAGTTACCATAAAGAATACCCCTGGACTATAGCGGTTACTACGGGCGTATGGGAAGCATTAAGCGATCGCGCTACTATCACGCTGGAGACCATGTACATGGATGCCAAACGTCATACGTCCGATGAATTCAAATATAAGGCAGCGCAATCGGTAATAGAAAAAATCGATACCTGGCAGCCTGATGTGGTTATCGCCTGCGATGACATTGCGCAGATTTTTGTCGTTCAGCACTATGTCGATAAGAAGCCGTATTTTGTTTTTTGCGGAGTAAACGCCGATCCGGCCACCTATGGTTTTCCTGCTTCAAATGTCACCGGTATCGTTGAGCGGCCCCATTTCAAAGAGTCGATTGAATATCTACGTCAGATTATTCCTTCCGTGCGAAAAGTGGCGATAATAAGCGACAGCGGAGCTACCTCGCTGGGAGCGCTTAATTTTATGGAAAGCGAAAAAATTGAAAAAAAAGTTCCCATAAAAGTCACCAACTATAAACTGATAGGAGATTTTTCTCTGTGGAAAAAACGCGTTCTTGAATATAACGTTGATGTCGATGCGTTGTTGCTGTATACGTATCATACCCTCAAAGAAGAAGGAAGCACGCTGAGTCTCGATGCGGAGAGCGTGTTACGCTGGACCATAGAGCATTGTAACGTGCCTACCGTTGGTTTCTTTGATTTTTCTATTGAAGAAGGACTTCTGTGCGGGGTTGTCGAGTCAGGGCAGGAGCATGGTTTTGAAGCGGCAACGATGGCGCTTGCGTTGCTTGACGGTGCCGATATAACTACGTTACCTATCAGAAAGGGGCGTAAGGAAATCAGGATGCTCAATATGCGTACTGCCCGTAAACTTGGCATAACCATTTCCGATGAGGTGCTTAAAATAACCGATAAGGTAATAGAATGAAGATGATTATGATACGTTTTGTGGCGATTTTTACGGCAGTCATTTTTTCTTTTCCTTTTTTTCTTTTGGCGGAGGATATAAAAACCATATACACTATCGGTGTACTCGCGGTGCGCGGCAAAGATACCTGCATAAAAGAGTGGCAAAATACCGCCGATTTCTTAAGCGACCGTATTCCGGGCGCAACTTTTACCATAGTCCCTCTTGATTTCAAAGAGGTGAGGTTATCCGTCCAATATGGTGATATTGATTTCCTTGTTACCGATCCCTCTTCGTATGTAGAAGAAGAAATAAAATACGGCATACAGGCGCTTGCAACATTAAAACGTATCAGCTTCGGCAGACCTTGCCCGGTAAATGGAAGTATTATTTTTACTCAGGCGGAAAGAAAGGATATTAATAGATTGAACGACATAAAAGGTAAGCGTTGCGCCGCCGTCGATAAAACTTCTCTCGGAGGGTGGCTGGCAGCATTGCGGGAATTCAAGGAACATAACATCGATCCGTATCGTAATTTTTCAAAATTGATCTTTACATCGGATACCGACAGGGTTTTTACCGGAGTGCGCGACGGCTCGGCTGATGCAGGAATCTTAAGCAGCGATATCTTCTCTCAGCTTATTCATGAAGGGAAAATAGATATAACGCAGTATAAAATCATCGAAAAGCAATATTTTTCCGATTACTCGTACCTGTCCTCGAGCACTCGTATTTATCCGGGGTGGGTATTTGCGAAATTAACACGTACCAGTTCTGCGATGGCCGAAGCAGTAACCCTTGCGCTTTTTGATATCTCTTCCGACGATCTGGCGGCAGTCAGCGGCAACTACGCGGGCTGGATTGTCCCGCTTAATTACCAGTCTGTCCATGAATGCCTTCAATATCTGCGCGTTGAACCGTACCAGGATTATGGAAAGATTACCATTTCGCTTTTCATGCGCAGCTATTGGCCCTGGATTATGGCAATCAGCGTGCTTCTATTGGCAGCCTTAACGATGGCTTTTTTCCTGTGGCGTATCAGGGGGGATATTTCCTATCTGCAGAATACCTTAAGAAAAGAAACTGCGGAACACCGCACCGCAACATATCAGCTGCAGGAGTCTCAAACAAAATTTAAAGCCGTTGAGACACAACCTTTGCATCCGGATTCTTTAGCGGTAAGCAGTAACGCTCAAGGGTTCATTGCGCGTCAGATAAGTGATGTCCTTGCCAAACTCGCCGCTGACTTACATGTGATGCGTGATGTCCTTCAATCAAAAGAAAACTACGGAACTCTCGAAAAACTTTTACCGGATATTGACATTGCAACCAGTCGCCTTAAGCATTCTGTCGATATTTTTTTAGAATCCTCCCGCACAGCGAAGCAGGAATTTAAGGATATCTCCCTGAACGAAATCGCGCAGCAGGCATGTCTTCGATTACACGGGACGTTAACCTCAGAAAACATTACGCTTCACACGATTCTTACGCCGGGCATCCCTTCTTTTAAAGGGAACGCGCAGGAATTCGAGTACGCAATCTCGCAGCTCATTCTTAATGCCCGCTGGGCAATACAGAAAAAATCACAGGCAGAAGGAGGCGACATTACCGTAAAAACAGAATACAATCCGGCAGATGGCCTTGTATATTTTTACATTTCAGACACGGGATCCGGCATCCCTCCGGAATATATTGAAAAAGTTTTTGAACCTTTTTTCGCTACCAAAGATAGCGGCGAAAGAATCGGTTTAGGCTTAGCTATTGTCCGTAGTATAATTAAGGAACATGGGGGTTCTATCAGCATTGCGAGCGCTGCAGACAAGGAAACTACAGTTACCATAGCGTTGCCTGCAACAGGAGTAAAAGGAGGCTTATGAGCGGGAAAAGAGTTATAAAAGCCCTGGTCGTTGACGATGAGAAGATAATACGGGATTTTCTGATTCGTTTGTTTACTCTCGAAGGAGTTGAGGCAGAGGCGGTCGAAGACGGATTCACCGCCATCGAGATGGTAAAACAGAAAAAATTCGATATGGTTTTTCTTGACGTGCGTATGCCTAAAGTTGACGGTTTTGAAGTTTTCAAGGAACTGAAAAAAGTCATGCCCGGCGCTAAGTATATTATGATGACCGGTTACGCCGTCGATGATTTACTTTCCGCGGCGCAAAAAGAGGGTGCCATTGCCTCCCTTAAAAAACCTTTCGAAATAGAAGAAATACGGCGTCTGCTCGCAAATGCCTGAGAGTATTCCCAACGGATGCGACACATGAATATAAAAAAAATAGTATTATCGCTGTTGATATGTTTTATCTGTCTTTGGGCAGAATGCGTAAATCTTTTTGCGCAGGGCTGGAGAGAAGTAAGCAGCGACCATTTTATCATTTTCTATGCGGATGATGAAGGATTTGCCGAGGAAGCCGCCAAGAAAGCCGAATCGTATTATCAAAAGATTGCCCTTGAGCTGGGGTATCCGCGATACTCTGAGTTTTGGACATGGGAAAAACGAGTAAAGATCTATATATATCCTAACCGGGAATCTTACTTAAAGGCTACGGGGCAACCCACCTGGTCAGAAGGGATGGCGGATTATAAGAGTAAGCGGATAATCAGCTATGCCTGGAGCAAGGGGTTTAATGAATCTCTTCTTCCTCATGAGATGGCGCATTTGATTTTCAGGGATTTTGTCGGTTTTCGGGGGGTCGTGCCGTTATGGCTTGATGAAGGCGTAGCGCAATGGTCGGAAGAACAAAGAAGGCCGCACACAAAGGCATTGGTGCGGCAGCTTTACGAAAAAGACTCGCTCATATCGTTATCCGACATGATGAAGGTCAATATAAACAACTTAAAAGACATTGACAAGGTGTATATTCGTTCGACACGTACAAAAGGCGGTGAACCGGGAGTCTTGTTTATCAGCGGCGATGAGCTTGTTGCTACCTATTATTTACAAGCAGTTTCGCTGGTGGGTTTTTTAATCGAGACCTACGGGTCGGATAGCTTTGCGGATTTCTGCAGGCAACTACGTGACGGAAAGTCTTTGGAAGAAGCATTGCGCTTCGCGTATCCTACGCATATACGCGCTCTCGATGATTTGGAAACAAATTGGAGAAAGTACCTTGAGAGAAACAGATAACAAGAAAGGTTGTTTGGCGTTTCTCAGGGAGAAGCTTCTCAAAGAGCAAAAACGTCGAATATGCAGTATGTGACTTAACGAAACATGTAATACAAAGGAGGATGGTTACGATGACAACACATAACAAAGTGTATAGCGCAAAATGTTTTACGCTTATCGAGATAATGTTGGTTGTCGTTATCATCGGGGCGTTGGCGGCAATGGTATTGCCGCGTTTTGCAGGCAGAGGAGAACAGGCACGTATCGCAGTAGCGCGCGCTGACATTGAAGCGCATATCCCTACGGCCTTAAAACTTTACGATTTGGATAACGGCGGCTTTCCTTCCAGCGAAGAAGGTCTTAACGCACTCATGAACAAGCCTGCTTCAGCAATAAGCTGGCATGGCCCGTATTTAGAAAAAAAACCCATTGATCCCTGGAGTAGAGAGTATAAATATAAAAGCCCCGGAGATCATAAGGTCGATTACGATTTATATTCCATGGGTAAAGACGGCCAGGAAGGGACTGCGGATGATGTGAAGAATTGGGAATAATTTTTCCTGAACTTTTTTTAAAAAAGGAAAAATTGATTACAGAGATTTTATTAATATGTAATATTCTCAATAGTGCCCCCAATCCCTGTAATCGCTCTTTAATCTCCGTAATCTTTTTTACAAAAAATGCTGCATAGAACAAAAACTTTTACTCTGGTTGAAGTGATGGTCGCGACCGCGGTCTTAGCGTTTAGCACGGTACTTATATATCGCGCCTTTTTTATTTGTCTCGATGCCTTTAACTATTATACGGATTACCTGTATATTACGCCACAGGTCAATGAAACCATGTGGAAAGCACAGGATTCTTTAAGTCATTTGGGCACTTTGAGCGATGTTGAACGCTTAGGGGAAGTGACCAACGGTAACAAACGATTTAACTGGGACCTGTCATACATGCTCCTTGACGGAATTAAAGATGATTGTCAGCTATACCGGATAGACCTGGTTACCTGGTGGTACGCGGGCGCAAAGCGTATTGAGATATCAAAGACAGCATATGCACTTTTTATGCCGAGACAATAAAATTTCAAGAGAGAAAAGAAACGCTTCGTTTACGCGATGTTCCTTTTTTCCCATGCGTTTCCTCTCTCTGCACGTACGACGCGCGTTTACGCTCATTGAGTTGGTAATCGTAATGGCGATGGTGGCGGTGGTGTCTCTGGCGATATATGGAAATTTTTCAAGTGGAGTTAAAATCTGGAAGAGGGTTAATACCGTCTCTCCGCAGGAATCTGTAGACATTTTTTTTGAAAAGTTTGATGTGGAATTACGAAATGCTTTGAAATTCACCGGTATCGATTTTTCCGGAACGCAGGAATTCCTGGAATTTCCTACGCTGGTTAACAGCGCGATACTCAGTATAACACCGGGAAAAGTGGCCTATAAATACGATAGCGGCAAACGTACCCTCTATAAATGGCAACACGATTATTCTCAAATTTATATGGCCCAAGAAGAAGCGCGTCGGGAGGTCTTAGACAATGTGCGTTCATTGCGTTTTTCTTATTATTTTTACGATACTCAAAAAAAACAATATCTCTGGATAGAGGAATGGAAAACGAAACAGATGCCTCTGGCAATAAGGGCAGAGCTTGAGCTCATCGGTCCGCAGGGGAACCTTCACTATACCAAAACAATCATGATACCTGTGGGAGATTAATGTGAAGACGCGGTGTAAAGAAGGAAGCATTTTAATTATCGCCCTGTGGTCGATTTTTTTATTGACCGTTTTTGCAGTTACGTTAAGCTACGGAGTCCGGTATAAACTTACTTTGGTAAAAAAACTTGAAGCGCGCGATAAAATTCGTTTTCTTAATGAGGCCTGCATAAAGCGGGCGATTTTTGAAGTAAAACGCGCGCGCGATAAACAATATTTTTTTTTAAAGGGCGCATCAGCGCATGAGGCCGCTTTGTTTGACGATAATGAAGTCGATGTGCCTAACGATTTTCCCGGCGTAACGAAACGGTCCCCTTTGATTATTATCTTTTCAGGCTTTACGGGCCAGGCGGGAATTTTTGACGAAGAAAGAAAGATAAACATTAATACCGCAAGCATCTCAACGCTGGAGCGTCTTTTTAAAATCGTATTGGAGTACGACGACATGGAAGCGCAGGACTTGGCAGCTTCGATTATCGACTGGAGGGACGCCGATAGTCTGCTCACCGTACCTTTAGGAAGCGCGGAGGACTCATATTATCGCAATTTCCCTTACGCGTATGAGGCCAAAGACGCTCCTTTTGAAGCCATAGAAGAGCTTCTTTTGGTTAAAGGCGTGACGAAAGAGATATTTGAAAAGATAAAAAAATATATTACAATCTATGGAGACGGTAGAATCAATATTAATACCGCACCGGCGCACGTGCTTGCGGCGTTGGGGTTACACGGTGCTCTGGTTTCAAAAATTATTGCATTTCGCTGCGGGGAAGACGGTATTATTGGTACCAGCGACGATGGTGTGGTCGATTTCCCGGGAAACGTTGTGTCTGCGATAGAGAAGCGTACCCCGCTCAATATCGCCGAAGTTAAGCAACTTGAGCTTATCGCTGAGCAGCTTACAACCAGTCCCGGTTATTTTATGATTAAAAGTGTTACCTATGCGCGCGATAAAAGAGATAGCGGAAAGGCAGTCTGTATCATCGATAAGAGCGGAAAGATCCTGTATTGGCATGAATTTTGAGCGAAATGCTTAAACCCTACGCAGGCTTCTGGAACGTGAGTAATGACAATAGGAATTGGTGGTTATGTTTGGAATAAAAATTGAGCGTCTTAATATTTTTGCCGGGAAGAGTTATAAAGAGCTTGTAGGAATAGATATAAGCGGTAATCACCTGAAACTCTCGCATCTGCGTTATTCTCCGTACAAGGTTGAAGTGCTTAGCCTTGTAAGCAGAGCTATCAGCGGATTATCGGATGTTGATATCTCCAAGACAATCAACGCAGCGTTTCATACCTTACGTGCGCGGCGGCCTACGATCATCGTGACTATGCCCTCAAGCCTTATTATAACAAAAAATATCGAAATACCCTCCAGCAACCCCAAGGAAATACGCGAGATTATTAATCTGCAGGCCGGTCGTCATACTCCGTATTCACGCGAAGAAATAATCGTCGATTATATCGATTTAGGTACCTACAAGCATAGTTATACCAAGATTTTACTGGTAATTGTAGCGCGTAATACCATTAAACGTAGCTCAGACATACTGGAGAGGGCGGGTCTACGCTTAGAAAGGGTGTTTTTTGCGGCTGACGGTATGGCACGCAGCTCAGCAAAACTGTTTAAAATCGATGCCGAGGATTCTCCCGTCAATATCATTCATATTGACGAAGGTTCATCCGACTTTATGGTGGTCGTAAAGAACAGAATTTTGTTCGTGCGCAGCATCCCCATCGGTACCCAGCATCTTTTGTTTGAGAAAGAAAAATATCTTATCCGGTTCAGCGAAGAAGTAAAAAAATCTCTCGAAGCATACCAGAGCGAAGATATCGATAAAAGTCCGACGACGCTCATTTTAACGGGCGCGACCGAAGAACTCAATGATTTAGAAACGACACTGAACAATACATTGCATTTTCCCGTTAAAAATATCTCCTATACCAGGAACTTATCGATTTCTCCGGAAGCCCTTGGCCTTATATCAAGCGAGAAGCGAGTTTCGTTTTTAAATGTCATCGCGCCCCTGGCCGTTTTCGATGAGATGAAAGTCGATCTCATCCCTGACGAGATAAAATTGCGTAAGTCGTTCGAAGAAAAAGGACGAGAACTCATAAAAACAGGTATCCTTGTAATGGCAATTTTTGTTCTCATCTTTTCTATTTTAATAAGTAAAATTTATTTTAAAAGTCTTTATCTAAAAAATTTAAAAAGCAAATACGCAACGCTTGAAGCAGACGCAAAAAAACTGGAAAAAGATTTTACGCGAGTAAGTCTCGCGCGCAGCTACCTTGCCAATCGCGGCACTTCCCTGGAAGCACTTGCCGAGTTATACAGTATTGCACCCTTGGATATCGAACTGAACAATGTTCGTCTTGACGATAAGGGGCGATTCACGGTGCGCGGTACCGCCGAAAATATGTCGACGGTTTTTTCGTTTGTGGAGAGTATGGAAAAAGCAAAATGTTTTAAGGACGTCAAGACAAAATATACTTCAAAGCGTAAGGAAAACTTAAAAGACGTTACCGATTTCGAGATAGTATCAGTAATCAACAAGGAGAGTACCAAGCTATGAAGCTGGGGCTGCAGACGCTTTACACTTCTCTTTCGCACCTTAATAAGCGCGAAAAATCAATTTTTTATGCAGCCGTTATCGTGATTGCGGTCACGGTTTTAGACCGTCTTATCATAGCCCCTATTGCTTTTAAGGTAAGATCGCTTACTAAAGAAATCGAAGAAACAGAGCAGAGCATTGAAACTAATTCCCGTATTTTATCTCAAAAAGACAGAATTCTGTCTGAGAGCGCCAAATACGCCTCTTTTCTCAATAGTAATAAGACCGAGGATGAAGAAACTACCACATTATTGAAGGATATCGAAACCCTCGCTACTCACGCATCGGTGTATCTGGCTGACATGAAGCCGGCAGCAGCTAAAGAAGCAGGGGTAGCAAAGAAATATACGGTGACCGCGACATGCGAGGGACAGATGGATCAAATTATCGATTTTATTTATAACATTGAGAGTTCCAATAAATTGCTCGTTATTGAGAAGTATGAGATAAGCCCGAAATCAAAGGAATCAAGCATTGCGCAGGCAAGTATGACAATATCAAAAACCGTTATTCCATAGATAACGATTTTAGATGCATGAAATAAGTCCGTGCGGTTTTACGTTAAAATTTTTCGAAAGTGGAAAGTTGCAGGAAGAAAGTGAGTGTTTCATCGAAGAAAGGAGGATCGTACATGAAAAGTAAATTATTCGCACACGCAAGCTTGGGTTTCCTTTGTGCGTTATTTTTTCTGTTTTCCGCAAACGCTTTGCCTACTCCGGCGCAACGCCGGGAGCATGCTGATAAGAATGATGACGGTATCGTCGATAGAAAAGAAAAGCATATGGAAAAAAAATTAGAGCAGAAGCAAACATCAAAAGTTAATACATGGTGGGAAAGACGAGCCGACACTAATAACGATGGCCTCATCGATAGCAACGAGGCGACAGCATGGAAGACGCTCGAGAAAGAGCAGATTGACGTTAATGGCGACGGTATCAT
>JAQUOR010000057.1 GCA_028717025.1 Candidatus Omnitrophota bacterium
TTCTAAAACCTTACAAATCAAGGATTGATGGTCTTTGTTATCTTCTACTACTAATATAGTGCCGTAAGTCATCTTTTAATGATAAGCTAGTCAATATTGATTATCTTAAGAACATAATAGACCAAACCTCAAATTTTGAAATTATATTTTAAAAAATGAGAAGCGGCATCCCCATTTCTTTTAATCTATAAAGAATGAACTGTTTCCTTTCTTACGTCCCATGTCCTAGTGGCACAAGCCACTAACGTCCCACATCCCTCTCACCTCTAACCTCTCACCTCTAACCTCTCACCTCTAACCTCTCACCTCTAACCCCTCACCTCTAACCTTCTCTATACTCTATACGCAATACTCATTGCTCATTATCCCTTGCGCCTACATGGCTGGCTTTGGCCTAAAGGTAAGCCAAACCACGACCCCTCTGGGTCGGCCTGCGGGATTAATTCACACTATTATTTTCCTGCGTGCTTTGGCACGCGGAAAAACAATGTGTTCATTAAAAAGGCGCTGATTTCTCAGCGCCTTATCCTTTAATCCCTTTTCCCTATCGTGTGACTACAGTTTGCTTCTAAAAACACCATTTACTACTTGCTTTTTGTAACTTAGGTGAATTCTACTATCAAATTGCTTGCTCTTCAACAAATAGTTTAGCTATCAGCTTTTCCGTCCTAGCTAGCGACGCGAAGCGGAACATGCGAACGTCCCACATCCAAGCGAACAAAGTGAGCGAACGTCCCACATCCTAGTGGCGCAAGCCACGGACGTCCCTCGTCCTTCATCCTTCTTCCTTCGTCCCTCATCCGTCTCTTTTTCTAACAACTAAAAACTAGCAACTAACAACAATCGTCTGCCATCTGCCATCTTTCTAACTATAAGCTATGAGCTATGAGCTTACGAGCCTATAAACTCTCTTCTTCCCTGCCGCCGACATCGCTGACCCATTTCAGCTTATCTAATTCTACGTATTCTCCGCCGCATTCACAGGCCGATATTTGATCAAAGCGCTTCGCTCTATTGCACCTTAAACACACCGCGAGCCTTCTCTCCTTCCATCGGGTACCTATAAAAGCAAATATTAACGCGATAGCAAAGTATCTCGGCACACGGAACATTGTCTTTTCTAATAGTTCCTGGGGATTAAAATTGCCCTCGATTTTAGAATAGACGAATATATCGAGCATAATCGAGATAAAAAGACTGACGAACAGAATAGAAAAAAATATTATTAATGTTTTGCGGTTATGTTCTGCTTTTATCTCCCGTTCTGTCTTACGAATCCACATGCTTTTCCTTAAATTTTTTATTCAGATAATATATTTTCCGAATATTTAAATATTACCACTAAAATGCGCCGTCAACAAGTATCAGCTAACAGCATAGGTTTTAGGTTTACGGTTATAGGTTAAAGATTAAAATCTCTAACCCCTTCCCCGCTAACCTCTCACCTCTAGTCTTTAACCTAAATAATAGTTTTATTTTGAAACAAGAATGTCCTCGTAAATGTCCAGAACGTCTTCGCGTTCCATATGCAGGAAATGCCCTACGTTCTTTACGATACGCACTTTACAATCGGGAATTTGCGTAGCAAGAAATTTCACATCTTCCAAATCGATGATCTCGTCTTTCTCCCCTATGAGCAGGACTGTTTTTGCTTTGATATTTTTCAAGTTTACCAGGTCGCTTAATTTTTTAGAAGAAATCACGAATAATCCATGCGTGTAAAACGCGCGCAGCTCCTCGTCTGTCATCTTACAAAATTGATTAATGATCTTTCGTTTGATCTGTTCCGGCAGATTTCCGCCGAAACTCTTGATCAGCGTCTGCGCTATCTGGGTGCGGTCCTTGATGTCGATACCTGCGCCGTTCTTGATGGTTTCTATCATTTTACGATTGGGTTTGGTGCCCAGGCTGGCTAAGGTGAGCCGCTTTATCCTGTCGCGGTATTCTGAAGCAAAAACAACCGCGACCACTCCGCCCCAGGAAGCGGAACACAGCATTGCATCTTTGTTCACGCCTGTCTTATCGATGACCGTATGCAATATCTCTACCTGCTCATCGAGCGATGCTTCTTTTGGCCCGGAAAGAAACTTACCTTTACCCTGATTAGGAAAGTCAAAAAGGACTATCCGGTAATCACGGGAAAAACGCGTAATAAAGGTGTGCCACATTCCCATGGACTGTTGTATGCCGTTAATGCAGACAATATGCGGCCCTGCATTTTCGTATATCCTGTAAGGAATCAAAAATCTGTTTATCTTAAGTATGTCTTTTTTGACAGAAACTTTTGCGGTCATTTTTTATCGTTCCTTCCTGTGAGAATTGCCTTGTATCCTTAAGCGCGGGAAAACTCGCGCCTCTTTGCACAGCGACTAAAATATTATCATATTAGTCTATACAAGGAAACAAAATTTATCAATTTGCAAAATCCTCTTTTTATTGACTTTTTTATGCTTTGGCGTGCTTGCGCGGATTAAAAACGGGCGAGCGCCTCTTTCTTAACTCTATGCTATCTAAGGCAATAGGTTCACGATAACGGATAATTGCCAATTAATAATTACGAATTAATAATTTCTAATCGGTTTGCCCATTCGTAATTCGTAATTTATAATCTTCTCTGTATAGATAAAGCTAAAAATCTACGGTTACGCCGGCCCTTAAAGAATATGCAATGCTCCTGTTCTCTGCAGAAAAGTAGCTTCCCGGCATAAACCATGCGCCGTTCAATTTAAAATGTACGTCTTCGGTGTAGTCATACACCGCATAGGCATCAACCTCGTTCCCAAAATGAGGATTTTCGCCTTCTACTCCATATCCGTCGCCGACAGGACCACCCATTAGATACGCAATAGTCTCAAGGTCCTTTTGGGCCAAACATGCCCAGGTAAACGAAGCGCCGATAGTGACATCTTCTAAGGGCATGATTGAGCCTCTCACCGTTGCGTACTCAAGATTACTATTAAGATAAAGGAAGAGAATATTGATGATTTCTGCCGGCGTCTGGTCTTCGTATAAGTAATCCCAACCTTTATGATTACCGTCAAAATTGTCATCGTCACCGCTTAGATATGTATAGGTCGCGCCGATAGTTGGATTGTACTTTACGGGAAATCTATAGTCTGCAATTGCCTGAATGGCAAAAGCGTTTAGGTGTTCATATTCGCCGCTAAAGAAATCGTCGGGCATCTGCGTCACAACGTCGCCGAATTGATACGCACCCTCAAGGCCCAAGGTTAACTGCTCAAAAGGGTCAAATTGCACCCTTCCGCCCACAGTATATGTTTTAGATTGATTCTCATCCGGTTCTATGGCAGCCTGGGGAGAATTATCGGAACCAAAGAAATACATTTCAGTAATACCCTTAAATGAGCTCCAGTGATAGGCGATATTCGTTCCGAAAAGCGTAACGTCGTCGTCGATATACGTTGTGCCCTCAAAAGGCTTTGCGTAAATGAAGTCTATGGTATAGGGAGAAAAATCAAAAATGGCCCGTACGGCGTCAAACGACTTTCTCAAAGACAAATCACCCACTACCGCGGGTGCGTTCGCAGCGGTCCAGTTAGTATCCGGATCTCCGATGATCAAGCCGTTACCGTAACGAAGATTTTGACGGCCGACTATCAATGTAAGGGGCTGATACAAACATTCTTTTATCTCGACGTAGGCTAAATCCAAATCGACGTCGGTATTAGAGGTGGCCTCATCCTCAGCGCCCCAGAGCCTTTCATTAATAAAACGCACCGTAGCAGTAACGTTTTCGGTGAGGTCCGTATCGATGCGCAGACGGGTTTGAGAAAAAGCAAAGAGAGATTTATCGTTTGAAGGCCAGGGGTCGTCGGACGACCATTTCTTCCTCAATGACAAATGGCGTATGATTCCCTGGGCGGTAATATCACCGCTTACCTTCATATTCTCCATCGCGGCAAAAACAGGATGTATAAAAACTACAGACACAAACGCTAATACTATTAAACGTCTTGTCCACATACCTATCCTCCCCTTTTTGTTTGTGTTTGCCTGCGCGATAAAAACTAATATGTTTTTATTCTATCACAAATAAACCAATTCTTAATTAATTATTTAGGTGTTTTAAGGATATGCCTTATTGCGGATAAAGCTTCTTTTTCTATGTGCCCGCGGAAGCAGCGATTTATTTATTTTGGCTTTGGCAAAATTTTTCCAGGAAGCATTATTTACTGTTTTTCTTCTTTATCAACTCGGCGATGCCTCCTGCCAGGTCGTCAAGCGTGGCTTTTATCTGCTGTTCCAAAAACACTCCGTCATCCTGCATCCATTTGCTTTTAGCGTGCGAATCGGTATGTTTAGTAACACTGCCCATATACATATCGGGATATATTTTTATCCGCCGCAGCTCCGGATGTAATTTCGTCTTACCGGTAGGCCAGAGAAACGAACCTGCGGAAATAGGCAAACCATCGTATTTTTTGATAAAACTTTGTATTGTTTCACCCGAAGCAAGGGTCACTGTCGCCATTCCCGTTAAAGGCGTTCCGGGTTCTCCCCATCCGGACCTTCCTCCAAACATGTACATATTCACTAATATAATAATGTCTTTATCGGAAGTTTTCAGGGAAGCAGGCGAGCTTCCTTCTTCTACTACAAACAACACGCTTGCTTCTTTGGGTAAATCGATTTTTTTCTTAAGATTTTCAATAAAGTAGTCCCGCATCGTCCAGTTATATGACTTGATAAGATTATTGATTTTGTCCTGGAACAGAGCATCGGTGGTTCTCTCCGGCCCCATAATCAAAACAGGCAGGACCCCGCCCAAAACTGCCGTCTTTACAGTAGAAAACATGTCAACGTTACCGCCTACCACGCCTGATATTAACGCATCGTAGCTGAGGATATGTACCGTTATCGTACTTCCTGGCGTAAAAAATTCCGGATCAATTTCATTAAGACTTTTGTTTTTCAACTGTTCGCTATTTTTATTAAAATCAAAATAAAATTTCTGAAGCTCTGTAGCATTTTGACTCGGAATGCAGGTCGCGCACGAAGAAAGGATAAGGCACGCGCCTAGCGCAAACACGGCTAAAAACGTCCCATGCGGAAATATCTTAGTTTTTTGCGAATGCATCTTCTCTTCTCCTCCTCTAACCCCTAACCTAAAACCTCTAACCTAAATAATAAAACAAGGAAGTCAAACCACGGCCCCTGACTGGGTTATGCACCTCGCGCTTAAAGGTATTGCGCGGGTATTGTCCTTCTGGACAAGAAGCGAAACCACGACTTGACTGGTCAATGTGGCTTTCGCTATCGGAAGCGAAACCACGACCTGGCTGGTCAATGTGGCTTTCGCTATCGGAAGCGAAACCACGACCTGGCTGGTCAATGTGGCTTTCGCTATCGGAAGCGAAACCACGACCTGGCTGGTCGGCTGCGGCAGAGAAAAGTCCCATCCAGCCACGGAGAGGTGACTTTTTTGGCTTGGCTACTGGCTCTTGCCATTTGAAGCAAAACCATGGCCTTTTGGGTGATGCACCTCGCGCTTAAACGTATTGCGCGAGTATTGCCCCCTTCTGGTCAAGAAGTCAAACCACGGACCCCTTAAGCCTGCGCGTGCCCTGCCACAACCGTTATCGCGCGTTGAGAGCTTGACCCTTGTCGGGTTTGCCCTCTCATTACCGCTTGCGGCTCTTATTCCTTATGACGGATTTCAAAGGCGTAATTATTCTCTGCGCTTCTTCTAAACTAAAATTTCCGGTTATCCATATCGTACCGCCTGAGACAGCCTCCCGCACGACAGGGGCGGTCAACACTTTGCCATCACAGATTATGGCTATTCTTTTTCCTATATTCTCTTCGGTAAGCTTCAAAAAAAATTCGGTACCTTTTTTATCAAACGCAATTGCTATGTTCGGTTCTCCGTATTGCCCCGAATCGATACGCGCGTCCTTTACATAGTCGTCCAACTTCATCAGAGTTTCTTTCTTCAGCAAAAATTTTTCATTATTTTCGTATTCAACAAGTTCGTAGCCTTCGGGGATCTTCCCGTCTAAGGCATCGCGTAGATTTTGAGTGTTATCATCGACCACCTTAAGCTCTAACATCGGGTATGTGTACTCTACCGGCGCTTCTTCCTTCTCGGTAGATACTTCTTTTATCGCGTCTTTTTTAAGAACAAATGACAGGGAGGCAAAAACGATGATTACCGCAAGCACAATACCTGAATACACAGCGTCCGATAGCGCCGTTTTATTGACGAATGTATTTTTGACTCTCTTTGATTTTAAGAAATATGCCGTCCAGATAATACTTGAGATGAGCAGCCCTGCGACGTTTGTAGATTTTAATAAAGCAATTATCATCAAAGCATCTTCACTGCCGAAAATATTTAATGCCCAAATAAAATCTACCAATGCGAATGTAAAAATTATCCACATCAATGATATCATTGCGCTTGGCAGAATTTTTTTCTTTCTAAAAAATAGCCACACGATATTAAGAAAAAGAGCCGATGCAATAAATTGGATAATCAGTTCATATAAAGCCAGCGTGCGGAAGCCTGAATATTGGAAAACAAGCTTTTCATATTCGC
The DNA here is from genome assembly GCA_028717025.1 of Candidatus Omnitrophota bacterium. Classification (GTDB taxonomy): domain Bacteria; phylum Omnitrophota; class Gorgyraeia; order Duberdicusellales; family 4484-171; genus JAQTOI01. Next base: position 6,560 of record JAQUOR010000057.1, read on the forward strand.
CGCCGCTCAGGAAGGAAAATTTCGCGAAAATATTAACAAAATGGCTTACTAATGACACACTGATCCCTATCGCAGGAAGAATGAGCCACCCCCTGATGCCGGTTATCCTATCTTTCTCTTCCATGTCTTTTCCTCCTTTTGAGTAACACTATTATTTTTCCAGCACTCATTGCCCCGATTCGCCTGAATATCGTGTAAATTTCCTTTGTAAATTTGCACGAAACTCATCGGAGCTAATTCGGCTACGCACTTTTGTGCGCCCCTATCGAAATTTCAAAACCTCATTGTCCCGTCTACGCTCTATACAGGGGTAATTTGCTTCGCAACCTTTCCCTGACTCCGGCGGGATTAATTCACACTATTATTTTCCTGCGTGCTTTGGCACGCGGAAAAACAATGTGTTCATTAAAAAGGCGCTGATTTCTCAGCGCCTGACCCTTAAATCCTCTTGCCTATAGTGTGACTAGTGTTTTTATCTAAGGTTTTCATTAACCACCCTTTTCTACAACTCAAGGTGGATTGTACCCCCTTTTAACTGTTCTTTCAAACACTATTTTAGTATCAAGTTTTTAGTTCGTCCTTCATCCCAGCGAAGTGATCGTCCTTCTTCCTTCGTCCCTCATCCGCCTCTTTTTCTAACAACTAAAAACTAGCAACTAACAACAATCGTCTGCCATGTGCCTAACTATCCGCAATACGCTACACTCAACACGGAGATTAACGATTACTTTATAATCTTATCGAATTCTTCAACGGTTATCGCCGGGAAAGTGGTAAAGCCGATACCGGTAATTCTGGTAAGCGCTATGGATGCTTTAATCGCATCTGCATTCCTGGGGAAATCCACTATAGAAGCTAAATCATAAGTGCCCAATAAGGTATAGAGCGCCTCTACTTTGCCGCCTAATTTTTTAATAGTTTTCACTGCTTTTTTCGTGCGTTCCGGACCGATCCCTTTAATCGCTTCGGTTGAATACTTACCCAACATCAAAAATTTTGCCATGACAACACCTCCTTAATGAGCCTTACGATTTTTCAGGCTCCCTGTCTGAAAAATCGTTTAATCGAATTAATCCCGCGCAAGCTCGAGGGTAAGTTGCGAAGCGAATTACCCCGTATACAGCGCAGGCGGGATACTGACACCGATGCTAAGTCGGGGAAATTAAGTTCTTCACGATTCCTTTATACCCTATCAAAAGAAAGCATACTCTTCTTTTTACTTCTTTGCAAGCATGTCCTCTAATAGGCTTCCCTCACCCCTCGTCCTTCATCCGTCTCTCTTTCTAACAACTAAAAACTATCAACTAATAACAATTATCTGCCATCTGCAATCTGCCTAACTATCCGCTAACTTTTATTCTTTCGGATAGCCGACTGCCTGCGCAAAGATTATCTTCTGATCGGCCCTAAGATTCATTGCCTTTGCTAATTCGGGCCTATCAATCAAGCCGCGCACCACTGTTGCTAAGTTAAAGGAAGCGCAGTATAAATAAACATTCTCGCTGATAAATCCTGTATCGGCAGCGGAGTAAAAATTTATCGCATCCTGAGGTAAATTACTCATTTTTGAAAGATCCGCTACATAAATAAGATTTATGGGAGCGTCCTTTACGAAAGTCTGTTGACCGGTTAAGGCCCGCATGTCTTGCGCGACGACCAAGGCAAGCGTTTGCGTCTTTGCATTATAGAGATAAAGTCCGTCTGCCCTGGCAACATAAATATCTATTTCCTGCATATTCCTCGCCGAGGGAGCGGTCTTGTGGTCGGAAACCGGACGGTTAATGCCGTTTGCCGCCCAAAGCATATCCGAAACCATCTGTAACGGTATTTCTTTGGAGCTGAATTCGCGCGAACTCTTTCTTTCCTGCAATGCCTGCATCAAGGGTTTGCCCCCTGTAGTCTGCGGCGCCGGAAGTTTAATTGACTTAGTTTCCTGCGCATGGCTGAATGCAGGATGAAAAAATGCGGCACTGACTAAAATGGCGACGCCTAAAACTATTCTTTTCTGCATAATACCTCCCTACATGAGCTCGTCAACTCATGAGCTTATGAACTTTCTCCGTCTGCCATCTCTCTACTTAGGAGCTTACGAGCTTTCTCTCTTATTGCACCGGAACTTTAATCGTCTGCGGCGTTTCGGTTTTATCTTTTTCCCTGGGAATTGTTATGGTCAAAACCCCATTGTTGTATTGCGAGGTTATTTGGGTGATTTTTGCGTCATCGGGCAATAAAATCGTACGCAGAAAACTTCCGTAGCTTGACTCTTTTTTGTAGAAACCCGTATCTTCCTGAGAGGTTTCTTCTTTCCTTTCGCCGGAAAGCACTAAACTGCCACCTTTAACTTCGACGTTGATGGTACTCTTTTCCATGCCGGGCAGGTCGGCTTTTACGAGATAGGCGCTTTCCGTTTTTTTAACGTTGATACGGGGCGCAAATCCCGCTTTCTCTCCAAACATTCCCTGTTCCTTGAAATCCTTCGCAAAGTCATCCTCAAACATGCTGTTCATCCTCTGATGTACCCGTTCTAACCCCGCAAAAGGATCTACCATCGGTTCGTCAAGAGCTGAAAAATCATCTTTGAAATTTTTCTGCATGGGCATATGCAACGGCCCTTGGCGCATACAAGCAATTCTCCGGCCCCTTTTCATTCTTCCCCTGCTGTTCAATAGATAATTAGTCTCCAAAATCAAAAGCCCCGCGAGTATAACAATAATTATGACAAACACCTTGTTCTTCAAGACACCCCCCTCTTTAATTACTAATTATTTTTAAGCGCCAATGCGGCATTAAACCATTCATTATCATTATATTCTTTTATACGAAATAGCCAATACTCCACTCCCCAGAGAAAAATAGTATCCACGTTAAGTTTTCGCATTTCATCGAATGTTACCACAAAACTTTCCGGCCAACAACTCGTAACAGCTTCCTTATTGCGGTAGACCAGCTCGCCCGGCTCCCATGGTTCTGCCTGCAATTCCGTGATCCAAAGTTCTTTGTTCTTTTTCTTGCCGTAGGCGATAAGCCCTCGGACGTATTCAATCAGCACTTGT
>JAQUOR010000058.1 GCA_028717025.1 Candidatus Omnitrophota bacterium
TTCCTTTTTCCACCGCCCGCAGCGGCTTAAGTAAAGATTTGCAGTCGGCCCGCCGATATCGGTGATGGTCCCTCGAAAATCTTTACGCGTACTGAGTTTATGGGCCTCTTTAAGAAGCGATTCCGGACTTCGCGATTGGATTATCCTTCCCTGATGCGCGTAGAGGGAACAGAAAGAACATTCGCCGCAACAGCCTCTGTTTGAGATAAGGGAAAATTGGACAGTTTTAAACCCGGGCACTCCTCCTTCTTTTTCGTAGGAGGGATGCTCGCGGTACATAAAGGGCAGCTCGAAGATTTTATCAAGTTCAGACGAATCTAAAGGAAACGCGGGGGGATATTGCACCACGAAGCGGCCGGCATGTTTCTGGAGGAGTGTTTTTCCTCTGAAAGGATCCTGATTGGCGTAGAAGAGGCGAAATGCCTCGTTGAATTTATTTTTATCTGATTTTACTTCTTCAAGCGAAGGTATCTCTATGTATTCACCCACGCTGCCCACGTCTCTTTCTGCAAGCGCCGTGCCCCGTATACCGGTAAGCGATAAGCCTTTTGTCAGTCTGCCGGCTATTTCTAAAATTTGTTGTTCACCGGGGCCGTAGACTAAAATATCTGCCCGGCTATCCAGGAGGATCGAGCCGCGCACGCCGTTGTTCCAAAAATCAAAATGCGCGAACCTGCGTAGTGAAGCTTCCAGGCCCCCCAATACGATAGGTACGTTGGGGAAGGCCTCCCTGATCTTATTTGCATAAACAATGCTTGCTCTATCCGGCCGCCTGCCCGCAATACCGCCTGCGCTATAATCGTCATTTCGGCGCGCACGTTTATTTGCGGTATAATTTGCCACCATGGAATCGAGATTGCCCGCTGAGATTCCGAAGAATAACTTAGGTTTTCCCAGCATCAAAAAATCATCGAGCTTACGCCAGTTGGGTTGGACGATAATTCCTACTCTGTAGCCGGCCGATTCCAGCACCCTGCCTATAACTGCTGCTGCGTAGGAGGGATGATCAACATACGCATCGCCGCTGACAAGGATCACATCAAGACTATCCCAACCCCTTGCGTGCATGTCGGCTTTAGAAACGACTAAAAAGTTATTCATCGCATTATGTTTTTATTTATCGTACTACGTTTATCGGTTTGTACAATCTAGGAGATCTGCTTACACTTTATGATCCTTAGCAACGGCAAGGGTAACGCTCTCCTTCGCTCTTTAAGCTTCGGGGCAGTCTTGCCGAAGCTTTAGCGTAGGCGGAAAACCCGTATCGGCCAACGGTAACGGTTATGTCGAGTAAATATAAGACGTTTACCGTAGCCGATAGACGATGCTTATACTGTTAACTTGATTTTGAGACAGCACAATCGGTTGCGCAACTCGTTACGGTAAGCGTCAACCGTCTATCGTCTTTTTAATGCAATTATGCCGTAACCGTTGTACGTTAGGCGTTTCAAACTACGCAACCGTTCAACGTATGACGTGACAGCAAAATATAAACGCATCTTTTTATATAAATACGGTTGGCTAAATACTGGGCGGTTCCTGTTCTTTTTCGTCCTGGGGTTTTTTTGTCTCCTCAGCTTTGTTCTTTTCCTGAGGTAACGTTGGGGGTTGAACAGGAGTTTGAGGTTGTTTTTTATTTGTCGAAGCCCCTTCGGTAAATGCTTTTATTTTTTCAGTAAGGTCTTTGTTCTCTTTTTCTAGATATTCAAGTTTTTCTTTCGTTTCTTTTAATTCTTTATTTAAATTTCCCGTAAAGGAAACCTGCTCCGTAATTCCTTTTTCCTGGTGTGTCAGTTTATCTTTTAAGTCTAAGTTTTCTTTTTGAGCCTTCGCTAGTGCTTCCTGATTTTTGGCGTACCACTCTTTTAATCGTGAGACTTGATCGCGCAAATCAGAATCCTCTTTCTTTGTTTCCTGTAATTCGTTCTTAAAGTTTTCGCACTCGCTTTTTAATTTTTCCCGCTCGTCTTTAAGAGCGTTGATTTCGCTGTCAAGTTTCAGCTTATCCTCCTCGGGAAACATTATTATTCCTCCCCGGCTTGAGTCTTGTTTGGCGGGTGTCTTAAGCATGTAAATAATGAGCCCGATACCTGCGGCCGCCATGAGTAAGACAACAATAACTGCAAAATCCATATTTCCTCCGTATCATTAAAGTGTGTAGTGCACTGTAAACTACACGTGGGAAACACCTACGGTAATAATTATACCATTTTAACGTCACGATTCATCATAAATTTTTCAAACCCGGAATTTGCATCAGCCCACGGCGAATAACGCGAATCTTTTGGGCCACCGCGTAGGTGCACTCTTGGGCAATACAAAATCTGGGTTAAAGTTTTAAAATGAAACGTTGCGCCGCATTATAAGAATTTGGTTTTTAGATGCTTGATTTCGCTGTCGATTACAAAAATTCTGGCGTCGATATCGTGAATACGTTGTGCATATTCTTTTTTCGCTTCGTTTGAATGGTGGCTGAATTTATTTAAAACGATCCGCTCTTTCACGTAACGCTCGGCTTCCAGCGTCTCCCTTTCTTTTCGTAAATCTTTTATTTGCGCTGAAAGAGCGGCGTTATGGGCTTTTTGTCTTTCTTCATCCATGCCGGCAGCTTTTTTTGTCAACTTTTCAAGCTCCTTGTAAGTCGAGTGCCACTTTCCCCGTTCAACATGCGGTTTGGCCACCGCCGTTTCGCCCTTTGCTTTTTTTTCGAGATAGTAATCAAAATTACCGGGAAATTTCCTCACTCTGCCTTCTTTTACTTCAAAGACCGTATTGGCCAGAGAGCGGACAAAATGGATATCGTGACTGATAAAAACCAGCGTGCCTTCGTATTCGTTTAAGGCCTTAATGAGTGCATCGACCGCATCGACATCAAGGTGCGTGGTGGGTTCATCGAGCAAAAGGAAGTTCGGAGGATTAATAAGGAGTTTCGCCAGAATAAGCCTGCTCTTTTCTCCCCCTGAAAGTATGCTCACTTTTTTATCTGAATCGTTTCCGGTAAAAAGGAACGCTCCTAAGATGGTGCGTATAGTTTCTTCGGAAAAATATTGAGGACTCGCAGAGAATGCCTCTTGCAAAACGGTGTTCTCGGCGCTTAATACATCCATGCGTGTTTGCGAAAAATAGCCCGTCTTTACGTTGTGCCCTACAAGGCGTTCCCCGGAGCTTACGTCGGTGACCCCGGCCAGAATCTTTAAAAGAGTGGATTTACCCGCGCCATTTTCACCCACCAGCACCGCCTTTTCGCCCTTAGTAATTTCAAAATCAAAATTGTTATACACTTTCTTTTCGCCGTAGGATTTAGAGATCTTACGTAACGTTATTATGGTATGTCCGCTCTTTTGAGTCTGGGGAAAATGGAACGCATGTATACTTTCGCGTATGTCGGCAGGGACTATAATCTCTTCCATGTGCTCCAGCATTTTACGTTTAGCGCGCACTTGGGAAGCTTTGTTCGGCTGCGCGTGGAAGCGGTCGATAAATTCCTGCAGTTGTTTTCGCTTCTTTTCCTGTTCTTTAAACTGCTTCACGAGATGCGTGGTGCGCTCCCGGCGTATTTTCAAATATTGTTCATAGTTACCGTGTATTTTGGTAATGGTTCCGTTCTCGAGAATCAACGAGTAGGCTGTTACCTGGTCAAGAAAATCTCTATCGTGGGAAATCATGACAAATGTTCCTTTGAAAGCAGCGAGATAGTCTTTAAACCACAATGCAGCGTTTAAATCGAGATGGTTGGTCGGTTCATCGAGCAGCAGGATGTCGTATTCGTAGGCTAACAGTTTTGCCAGAAGTACGCGCATTTGCCAGCCGCCGCTTAACTCGCGTATGGGTTTATTGAATTCGGTTTCCTTAAACCCTAACCCTGCGAGGATCCTTTTGGCATTATGTTCGAGATCAGAGTATCCCAGTATTTCCAGCTGGTGCATGATGTCGCCATAGCGCTTGGCGTCTGTTTCTTTCTTTTCCTCCAAACGTTCCTTTTCTTTCTTAAGGTTGACGATTGTTTCGTTACCTTCGAGCAGTTCCGCAAGGACGGTTACGGAGGAGTTAAATTGCGATTCCTGGGCCAGGTAACCGATGCGTATATTTTTATAGGCATTGATTGAGCCGTCTGTCGGTTCACTTTGGCCCAAGATCAGCGAAAAGAGGGTAGATTTACCCGCACCGTTAGGGCCGATGAGCCCTATTTTTTCCCCGCGGTTAATAGTCAGGGAAATGTTTTTGAAAAGGATTTTTGTGCCGTAGCTTTTGGAAATATTATTGAGACTAATCATAAAATATCTTTTTCCTTATTATCCTACAGTGATATTGATTTTTAATATCGTCTATCGGCTACGGCAATCGTAGATTGAATCCGAAATACGAATTTCGAAGCACGAAACAAATCCGAATGTCCGAATTTTCTAATGTTCAAAAAGTTCTTTCGTTTCGGTCATTTGAATTTAGAGCATTTGAACATTGTTTCGAATTTCGAGATTCGGATTTATTGTTACGTAGCCGTCACCGTAAACCGATACCTCCCGCATGCGCTTCTGGTGCGTCCCGCCTTTGGCGGGATTCCGCAGAACGAATGTGCATGCGGAAGGATCCCGCCGAATCTTAATGCAGGCGGAAGGCTTCATTGCTTTATGAGCGGCAGGTTAATGTGTTTGTGTTTCAAATCGCAGGCGATCTCATTTAAGCTCTAGGTTTGTATTGGTCCCTTTATCTTCTACTGGCGCCGCGAGCGGTTTCTGTCCGGTTATCTTAGCAAGTGCTTCTTGCGCATATTTACGCACCTCTTTATATTCATCGTTTGCACGAGCTTTAAGCACTTCAATTGCTTTTGCGTCTCCGAGGTCTCCGAGTGCCTGCGCTGCTGCTATGCGGACATTTTTGTATTTATCGGTAAGAGAGGCCATCAGCGGCTCAACTGCTTTTGTATCTTTAATACTTCCCAACGCATTTGCCGCATACATGCGTACCGCCTCCGAGGTATCTTTTAAACGCTCGATGAGGGCATCGACGCTGCGATTATCCTTAATTTCTCCTAAGGCAGTGGTTGCGAATTCCCTGATTGAAGCGTCTGTGCTTTGCAATGAGGTAATAAGAACGTCAACTGCCCGATTATCTTTGATCATACCCAGTGATTTAATTGCGTATTTTTTTACCTCCGCATTTGCATCTCCCACAGCAGCAATAAGCGCTTCAGTGGCTTTTGCGTTTTGTATCTTTCCCAAGGCTTCTACAACGTACATGCGCACCGTTGCGTCTTTATCTTTTAAGCGTTCGATAAGCGGTTCAATGGCAGCTTCATCTTTTATTTTTCCTAATGCCTGCGCCGCACGTTCCCGTACGTCTTCAGAAGCATCGGTAAGAGCGATAATGAGCGCCGGCACTGCGCTTGTATCCCGAGTCTTTCCTAATTCATGTGCCGCCTGCGCGCGTTCGTTCGGATTATTTGAGCGCAATTGCTCTATGGTTGTCTGTGTGGACGTTTGAGCGCATACGTTGGTAAAAGACACTGTCATTATCATAAGGCCACTGAGCAAAAGCACCGTCAAAAATTTTTCTCCCATACCGCCCCCTTTTTTATTATATTGCTGCGTACGTATTTTTATTCACCTTACACAAGTGCGCATTATATCACCGTGCGCGCCTTCCGGGCAACAAAATCAGCCGTTTTTCAGCCATCACTCTTCTCCGCCGGCGTCTCTGATTAATGCAAGGATTGCCGAATGCGGAATAACAATATAATGTATCTTTTCGAACTCAATCTCTATTCCCTGGTCGCGTAGAAAAATACAGTAATCTCCCTTCTGCGCCTGAAGGGGGAAATATTTATCCGGTGCCGTTTTTGCCCAGGGTTCTTGTTCTAAAGCGGTAGGGTCAGGCACAGGATACCCGGGGCCGGTTTTTATTACTTTGCCGGTTTGGATCTTTTCTTTCTCTCTGACGTTCTGGGGAAGATATAATCCCGCGTCGGTTCTGCCCTCGCCTTCGTCGGGGGCAACGAGGACTTTGTCTCCGATAAGAATAAGCTCTTTTTTCATGGTCATGTTTTTGATTGCTCGAGGAGTACGTGTATTTTTTGCAACAGGACTTCCGGTTCATACGGTTTGCGTATGCAATCGTTTGCGCCGGCAGCAAAACTTCTCTCATCGATATCGTCAATACCGTAGCCGCTGATCATGACAACGGGGATATGTTTTGTTGCAAGGTCGCTTTTTAAGATTTTGCAGACTTTAAAACCATTCAGCGTAGGTATGAGCACATCGAGCAATATCAGGTCAGGATGGTCTTCGTTGGCTTTTTTCAAGCCTTCCTGGCTGTCCATTGCCGTCATTACAAAGTAGCCGGCATTCTCTAAGCGCAGTCGTAAAATAGTTATCTGATCGGGATTATCTTCAATAAGCAAAATCTTTTCACTCATACACTCCCGTTATTCTTCTTTTGCTTTCTTGACTAACGTTTCTTCATCCATCGCATCATCCGGGTATGTTGCGTTGCCAAAGCGAAGACGTATTGTATCGGCTAAATTCTGCTCTTTAAGGTAATCGTTCAGTGCCTGCTGAAGCCGCTCCTTGAGGATGCGCGAATTCTCTTTGTCGCAATCACGTAAGATAGCGACGAGTTCGCCGGCGCCTTCGACGACAACATCTCCCGAGCGACGTAAGCCATTCTTAAATATTTCTTCCAAGTACGCTAAGAGTGTGGTAAGCTTCTCCGGCAAAAAATTCTGTTTGATGGTATCGAATTCAGGCATCGACACCATGACTAATGAAACCTTAGTGTTATTTTTAGCTGCCTTTTCTATGTCGCAGGTAAGAATATCCTTTAAAACCGTTCCCGCGGTATAGGTGGGTAACGTGAAAATGAACGAGGTTCCTTTTCCGGGTTCGCTTTCGATCCAGATGTGTCCCTTGTGCATTTTGACGATGCCTTTTACGATCGACAATCCCAGGCCCGTTCCCTTTTCTCCTGCACCGGGGGAACGCTGAAATTGCTGGAATTTGTCAAAGACATCCCGCATGTTTTCTTGTGTTATCCCTACACCGGTATCGGTGACGCGGCACTCGAGTGCATTTTCCAGTTCTTTTATGGCGACTTCTATGAAACCTTTTTGCGTAAACCTCAAAGCATTCTCGAGGAGATTAATGAAAGCTTTCTTTATTTCCTCTTTGTCGATATAGGCGTTAATACTTTTTTTAGAAAAATTTAGTTTTATGATAAGTCCTTTTTCGTCCGCCTGTCGCTTGAATAATGCCGTAACGTCCTGCGTGAGCGCAACGATGTCGACCAGATTCCTTTTGCACTCTCGCTCACCGGCCTCTATCCTTGAGATATCGAGAAGCTTAGTGATAATGTGCGCGAGGCGGTCAATGTTATTTTTTGCGATACCAAGGATTTTCTCCTGTTTCTCGTTAAGATCGCCCAAAGTCTTATCAAAAACAAGATTTATGCTTTCCTTGGTGATGGAAAGAGGGGTTTTCAGCTCATGAGAAATTGTGTTAATAAAATCCTCTTTTAAATCCTCGAGCGCTTTGCGCTTGGTGATATCAATATTGATGCCCCGATATCCGGAAAGATTTCCTTTGTCATCAATGATCGGCGTGCCGCTTTTCTCTAGGATTATAGTAATACCGTTTTTCGTGATATGGGGGATAACGACATTTATCAGTGGTTCTTTTTTGCCGAATAAGCTGAATATCTCTTCTTTTAATGTGTCCGCTACGCCAGCGGCAAAAAAGTCATAGAAATATTTTTCTCCTACAACCTCTTTGACCGTATACCCCATTATTTTTTCCACGGCGCGGTTCGAGTACACGAACAAGCCTTCTTTGTTGATTTCCCATATCCACTCATGTGCATTGTCGGCTATTTGCTTAAAGCGCGTATCGCTTTCGCGAAGCGCTTCCTCTGCTTTTTTGCGGTCGGTTATATCGCGCACATATTCTATGACCCCTTGCATCGTTCCGGTGTTCTGGTCGATAAGCGGAAAACTGTAAAGATCAAGCCAGCCGACGATTTCCCCGGTCGGGCCACGCTTAGGAACTTCCTCGCGCGCGGCTTTTCCGCTGGCGATGGTCTCTATGGTCGGGCAAATTTCGCATGGATGTTTCTTTGAATGATACGCGTCATAGCACTTTTTGTGCACCAGCGGCATTGCGTGTGCGTACCATTTTTCCATTACAGGGTTTACTCGCACAATATTCATTTCTTTATCGAGGATGCTGATGCCATCCTGAATGCTTAAGAAAAAACTTGAAAGGAATCGTTCGCCCCGGCGCAGGGCTTCTTCCTGAATTTTGCGTTCGGTGATATCGCGCGCGATTGCCGCAAGGAACGCTATTGAGCCGTCATCTTTTTTCTGAGCAATACCGACAAGTAAAAGAGGTGTTTGTTTCCCTTTGCGGTCTGCCAGCGTCGCCTCGCCGCTCCATATTCCGTCGCGAATGGCCGCTGGTATTGCTTCGTGCACAAGAAAAGCTCTTGAGGCATCATCGAGAAAATCAAACATTTTCTTCCCGATGATATTTTCTTCGTCAGCGAGCTCCAGCATTTGTTTCCCGGCTTTATTGATATATATGGTATTGCCGTCCGCATCGATAATACCGACAAAATCCGGCGTTGCTTCCAATATTGCCGCAAAGCGCGCCTGGGCTTCTTCTGCTTTTTTGCGGTCGGTGATGTTTTGCACCTGGAAGACAAAGTATAAAGGTTCACCCCCTCCACCGCTGACCAGGGCGGCGCTTAATAAGACCCAGATAGAATGTCCCTGTTTGTGGATATACCGTTTCTCCTTATGATAGTAAAGAATTTCCCGTCGTAACATTTTCTGCACGTAACTGACGTCCGTACCGAGATCGTCGGGATGAGTGATTTCCTGAAAACTCATGCTCAGCAATTCCTCTTGAGAATAGCCCACTATTTCGCATAATGTCCGGTTTACTTTGAGCCATCTCCCGTCGAGAGCAACCAGCGCCATGCCGATGCCGGCAGTTTCAAAAGCGCGCCTGAAACGTTCTTCGCTCTCGCTTAAGGCCGCTTCTGTTTTGCTTTGTCCGATGCGTGAGCGCAGCACCGTCATACCGTAGGCTACGTCACCGGCAAGTTCACGAAGTAAATCTACTTCATCGCTGTCAAATGCATCAGGGATGCTGGCATAAATATTGAGCGTAGCAACAGTTTGATTATTAATAATCAGAGGCAGCGCTACCGAAGAAGCATACCCGCGTTTAAGCGCTTCCGAACGCCATATGCCGTATTGCGGATCGACTAAAATGTTTCTATTGATGACGGGTTTTCCTGTACGAATGGCGGTGCCTGTGGGCCCTTGGCCTGTTTCAATGTCTGCCCAGCTGACCCTAAGGTCTTTTAAATATTCTTCTTCATAACCGGCCCAGGCTATAGGACGTACGCTTTTATTTTTATCGTGTTCGGCAAGTCCGACCCAGGCAAAACGATAGCGGCCAACCTCGACAACGATACGGCATATTTTTTGTAAGAGGCTGAGTTCCTCGGTTGCGTGCACGAGCATTTGACTGCACTCGACGAGCATCTGCAGTTTTCGATTGAGTGTTTTAAGGTTATTTTCTGAAATTTTAAGCGGAGTAA
>JAQUOR010000059.1 GCA_028717025.1 Candidatus Omnitrophota bacterium
TCCGTAGATATCAAGAAGCGGGGCTCCCATGCCTCCGGAGGGAATGGGTGCAGTGAATTGGAGTAAGTTGCGAGAAAACAATTTTCTTTTACTATTAAATAACCCGTTTGAAATGATGTACGGTAACGACGAAGTGACACCGACAGCAAAAATTTTCTCTCCGGGCTCTAAAGTTTCTGAGTCACCTAACGTAACAAACGGCAAATTCCTGGCGTTGATCTTAAGAAGATAAATATCCCGCGTCATATCTACTGCGATAACCCCCACTACGGGAAATACCCGTCCGTCCTGGATTTTAACCTTTATATCCTGGGTGCGGCCTATCGCATGAAAACATGTAAGTACCATTCCATTGCTGTCTACAATAACACCGCTATGGTTATTCACGAAAGCATCACGATTACCGACCTGCGGCATCAGAATAACAACGACTGCCGGAGAAACGTCTTCCAAAATTTGAGAGGCTGGTATTTCGGTTGTCTTTGCCGTAAAAGAACGGGTAGGCGCAGAAGATTGCCCTATTACTTCTTCGTCAATGCTGTCAATATCTTCTAAATAATAGGTTATAGGTATTCCGCTAATGTCTACTTTTATGATTTTATTGGTCCGTTCAATTATTTTTTCTTCTATTGTTTTCCCTGATTTAAAAACAATGGTCTCTGCAAAAGCAAATGAAAAAAAAGATAAAAATATCAATACTGGTATAGTGATTTTTTTATTCACGTGGCCCCCTTCGCATAATAATATCACTCCTTATATATTGCAATTAGTCTAAATATTTCTTAAGATACTTTAATAATTCCTGCCAATCGCAAGGTTTAATAAAATAATCCGTGGCTCCATAGTGTTCCCCTTCCATGAGAGTTTTCGTCTCACCTTTGGCAGAAAGCATAATGACAGGTATACGTCGGGTAGCAGAATCTGCCTGTAGCCGGCGCAGCACCTCGAAACCATCCATCTTGGGCATGACGATATCGAGTAAGATTAAATCTGGTTTTTCTTTTTGCACTTGCCGCAGGCCATCAACTCCATCTTTAGCAATAAGTACTTTGTAACCATGGGAACCTAAACGAATTTTTGTCATTTCCAAAATTTCTGAATCATCATCGACGATTAATATTTTTTTTGCGCAAAAACCGGTATCATACATCATTTTTAAAAGCTTCTATTTAAGTTTCCTGGGTGCAACCGAAGGCCTGCGCGTATCTGTATATCGATTAAATAATACTACGATACGAAAATAGGTCAAGCTTCAAGATGATGGAATAAAGTGGTACTATACCCTCTAATCGCGAAAAATGAATATCGCAACGGTAAGTGCAGTACCTACAAGATACACAATGACGGTGTTATGCACAAAATATGGGTATAGTATAAGCAGAACTCCGGTGAGCATTATTTTAAAATTGCCCTGCTTTTTTCCAAACCCAAGAGCAACCATTCCGATGAGCCCGAAGATAATCCCAGCGGTAATATTTGCGAAAGTCATTGGATTTTTAACGCCGCCACAATAAAACACAATAGCACCAGGGTAACGATGATGGCGATGATTATTGACGGCCTTAGGTTTTTTATTCTCCCCATAGCGCCTATACGGCGGGGAAGAGCTTCTCCGCAGTAAAGACAAAGGGTATTCTCGTCATCATACGTGGGTTTTTTACAATGCGGGCAGATATATTCAGACATGAAAGCTACTTTTGTGCGCAGCTTACTGCATTAAATAACCGTCGCGTTCCCGGATGGTTATTTTATGTCTCTCGTAGGGGGCCTGACGAACATCTTGCGCATATATCGGTTTTTCACCGGACTCTTCCGTATAAATGATATGCTTACCGTTAGAAGAATACATAGCACTCTCATACACTGCGGGAGTTACTGTAATTCTTTTGGAATCGCTTCCGTCTAATCTCTCCAGATACAAATCGTTATTGCGGCGTACCAGTTTCGAATCTTTGCCGTTAGTGGCAATAAAAGTATCGCCTATGTGATTTTTTTGCGGGCTCTCAAGACTCGCGCAACCGGTCAAACCAAAAACCACACCGGCCATAATAACCGATAAGAATAAAATCGTACTTTTTGGTTTCATGCGTTCCTCCATTTTAATTGAACAGCGCGATTCACGACTTTCTTACTTTCTGGCCGCAGCTGCCGCAATCATTCTTAATTTCTAAATTTGTATCGTTACAGGAAGGGCACTTCCAGCGGCCGTCCTTAACGTCTACTTTTAGAACTTCGTCTTTTTTAAAGTGTGCTTTTGAAGAGGTGTTTTTTCGACTAAAAAGTTTAAGCAGGATAGATACAACGAAGATAAAGCATATTACCGCCAGAACTTGCCATATGAATAAGGACGTCATACTTTTATTATAAATGAAAAAATAAGCTTTACAAGTGTTTAGCCCTTAAAACGTTAAGGTTTAAGAAAAAACTTAAGAGTAATGCTGGCGGGAGGAAAATGCCATTATGCGTCGCGAAAATTTTTGTATTTTATCCTGGGCAAGAGGTCTGCGGCTAATTTAGCATCCAAGGTAAGCAATGCGTTGTATTGCTCCAAGGCCCCCATTTGGTCGTCGGCCTCGATGAGGGCTCTGCCTAAAAAATAACGGCCGCTACTGTCACGGGGATCAAGCGCAACAGCCTTATCGGCATAAAAAATAGCTTTTGAATTATCTTTAAGTCTAAAATAACATTCTCCCAGGCCACTATAGGCCATGGCTTCCCCAGGGGCGAGTCTGGTAGCTTTTTCAAAATAGGATATGGCCTGCTTAAAGTTCCGCTTCTTTAAGTATATATTGCCCAAAGAAACCCAGGGACGGAAATCCTGCGGGTTCATACGACTGGCTTTTTTAAGATACGTAACGGCAGCGCCGTCTTTCTTCTTGCCCCAGTACGCTTTGGCTAAAAGGAAAGAACAATCGAAAGAATCGCGCTCTCTACGCAGGCACTTTTTGCATGATTGAATTGCCTTTGAATAATCTTTCCGTTGGAACGAATCAAAACCTTCACGAAAATACTCATCAGCCGTTTTTTTCGCTGGACGCGCAAATACCGGTTGTATTGCACACGCAATACAGAGAAAACTTACGAAGATAATTTTTTTAAAAATCATTCTTTCTCCAAAAGAAAATACTCAGAATTAATACTTATAGTAATTTGCCGGGATTGTCTGTGAGATATATTTTATTGCCTCGATAATACAAACGCGGATTGCTTTCTCCATGGGTGTATTGGCATACGCAGAAAGTCCTCCACCTAAGCCCCATCCGCCGAAAAACCCCGCCATAAAACCGCCGGCCACATCAGAAGCAGAACCCTGCACTCTGGTGGCAGCGAGTACCTCCGAAGTAGATGTGTCAATGATCCTGATGTCCATCGCCATATGCGATTTATTCATGGAAGCGCCCAGAATTCCTCCTAAAACGCCGCCTGCAACTCCTCCGCCGCCGCCAATTCCTGCTCCCCCGCCGGAGGCATTCGGTTCAAATTCAGTTACTGCCGCAGTAACAATCAAATCGGCTGTTTTAATCTGACCCCTTTGCGCACCGCTGCCCCCAGGGGCTGCTGCGCCCGAAGCTGAAAGTTCCTGTTCCTGCATGACTGCGCTCAATGTTTGCCGTTCTACGACGCTAAAACGGCTGCTGTTAACGAGTGCCGTTATCAGCATTTCACGTAATCCTGAACCTATTTGGCCTGTAGCTTGTGCAGCTTTAACATCAAAATCAGCAACAGCGATTCTGGCTTTTGGCCCTGAGTACGGAGGTAAAGGTTGTGTGCCTGCATTATTATCGACCTGAGCGGTCGGTTGGTTTATCCCTTCTACCGTTGCACATCCGGTCTGCGCCACGATTAAAAGTACGGCAGCAATGAGTGTCAACTTCTTCATATTACTTACCTCCTGACTTTTCTCTGTTGAGCGTCTCTACGATTTTTTGAGCTAAACCTTCGCTGGCTTTTTCTAACGCTTCCCTTCCGCCGGTGATAACGTCAGTATGAATGGAACTACCTGAAGCATCCAGATACTGTACGACTTTGCTATCGGAAACGCGTACGAGTTTTGCCGTGACATTGGCAAAGCATGAACGCATATTTGATTGAGGGGCGTTACCGCCTGCAGTAGCTATAGCTTTACCTAAAATAATGTAATCGGCACTCGTAGCGGACCCTAAGCTAATGGATTCGCCTTCGGATATATCAACGATCTGAAACGCGGGTTTTTGTTGTATGATTTTTGAAAGGCTGGAAGGATCAAGAATTTCGTAGCCCTGCTCAATAAGTTTTTTGGCGATACCGGTCTCGGTGGTCGATAAATCTATTTGGCTGGCCCACCAGGCTCGCTGCGGACCTTCGATATTCTGCTCCGAAATAAGTAAAATTATCTTTGTGGTTTTCGTTTGCGGGACTACTGCCTGTGGTTGACTCGTTGCCGCACTGTCATTTGTCTGCGCGGCTACCGCCGGCGACGCTTCCTGTTTTGCTGTCGCGCTTTCACCTTTTTGGGATGAGGTAGATTCTTGCGCGCAGGACATAGTCAGATATAATAATGACATTAAAAAAACAAAACTGAGCCTTTTCATGCGTCCCCCTTTCGATTCGAAAAAACTTTTAAGCACTAAAGATTAACTGATTTTACACTAGACTAATTTAGGTGTCAATAGATAGAGTAAAGAACATTTTCCGCTTTAAAGGGTCAGGCTAGCGCTACTTTTGCCTCGTAAGAGGCCTTATTCCCAGCATGCTTAAAAAAAGATGGTAGTTACTTACTGATTCTATCGTTCTCACTTCTTTGAGCCTGCGGGGAATAATGAAAGCAACCGCAAGGCGCAGCACGGTGGCAATCAAAAAAAGCGTCAATATGCGATGACCTAAAAATGGGGTAAGCCGCGGGACAAGGAACCCCCCTATGGTGGCGCCACAACAGGCGGCAAGACCGTTAAACGCGTTAAAGTAAGCAATGCACCGCACCCGCTTGCCGGGAGTAACAGCGTCGTAAATAAAATTAGAGGCGCATAGATTAAACCCTGCCCAGGCAAATCCGGAAACCACTTGTGCAAAAAAAAGAAAAACGGGACTCCGGTTAATCACCCAAAGAAGAGGCAAAATGGCGATAATGGGAGAAGTGAATTTGATAACCTTCAGATTTCCCACTCTATCTGAAAGTCTGCCCCAGCGCCGGCTTACCAAATACATGGTAAGCGTTGCGGTAATAGTAATACACGTATACAACATATAATTGAAGGAAAGGTCTTTAAGCATAAAAACAGAAAAAAACGGCGATGCTACATTAACGCCAAAGTACATCATTGAAACAAACAAAACAAATTGGGCGAAATTGCTTTTGCGGGCCCTGGCCAGAAAGTCGAACAAGGTAAAACGGTTCTCTCTTCTATGTTCTAAATACGGCTCATGCATCCGGGTCAAGAAATACCACGAAATCATCCGAAAGACAAACGCAGACGCAAATATAGCAACGAAACCCAGAAAGACATTTGTGCCGGGCATTTTCTGCAAAATAAATCCTGCGATAAACGAAGCAGCGATTATTATAAGGCCGAGCACCTTGTTCCTCCATCCAAAATAGTCGCCTCGTTTACTAACGTGAACTAAATCCGACATGAGGCTTGACCAGGCAGGAAGAACAAGCGTACCGCAAGAAGTAAAAACAACGACGAGCACTATGAAAGTAAAAGGGTGCGCCCTGCCGCATGAAGCAATTACTGCCATCGGCAGCAGCGTAATTGCCTGCGCAAGCACAAACGCATTAATGATTTTCCTGCGTGATTTTAGCTTTTCCGTGAAATCAGCGATTTTAAGCTGAATGAGAGACCCTGCAAGGTTGGGCAATGCCGAGAGCAAAGCGACGTGGCGTACCGAACCTCCTAAAAGAAGCAGGAAAGGCGTGAAATAATCCTGCGTAAAGCCCGTCATCGCGTTGGCAAAAATGCCGTCAAAAAAAGAAAAACGCAGAGACTTTGCGCAAGCGTCATCGCAGGCAGCTGTCTGTTTCATGATATGGAAACTCCGGCACACATTTAAGGGACCGCTGGCGGGATAAAAAATAAGGGCGAGTAAATTAATTTTCTCGCCCTTATTCGTATGTACAAATGGTACTGTCGAAATACCCTGTTAAAAAAATTACACGCGTTTTTACCCCGTTAGAGGACAAAGCTCTCTACTGGGGCTCACTCAACAGGAATAAGAATTTTTTTTCCTGCTTTTAGCTTGTTTGGATTCTTGATTTTGTCTTTGTTCAATTCGTAGATATATTTCCACCGATACCCCTTGCCTAACTCACATTCAGCAATCATCCATAAGGTATCACCTTTTTTGATGGTATACTCTTTTGTGGATACTTGTACCGGCGTCGTTACCTCTTCTTTAGTTTCCTCGATGAACTTTCCTTCTTCGATTTTCTGAATATTCTCGGCCGGCGCAGCTTCTCCGCCATAAGGGATCATTACTTCCTCTACCTCCGCAATCATAAATTGTGCATTTCTATCCTTCTGCATTCCTACCAAATCCGTCACCGGCGCGAGTGCATCAAGCTTCCCGCGACTGACGATCCTCACCCGCTCTTCAGGGATCCCGTTTTCAAGCATATAATTCTTTACCGCTTCTCCGCGGCGCTTACCTAATTTTAAATTGTACGCTTCAGGGCCCCGGGTATCGCAATTACCGGTGATAAGAATATCGGCTTCAAGATTCTTCTTTAGGGTCTTTACTGCTCGGTTGAGAATCGGTTTAGCGTCACCACGCACTTTCGCACTGTCAAAATCAAAGTATACTTTGACGTTACGTAAAATTTTCTTAATCAAAAGCGAAGGTCGCAGCTCTTGAGGCTGTGGCGCGGGGAGCTCTTCTTCCTTGTAGTCAAAAATAATCTTGTTAACGTAGATATAACCCCGATTACCCCATGGTCTTGCTGTTCCGGGAGTCGAAGGCCACCACCAATATCCTCCTTTATCATCCTTAACGGGAGCAGGTTTTGCGTCAGTAGGCCACCATTCAAATTGTTTTTGGACTGCTTCTATGTCCTGCTTACGCTTCTCTTCGTCGCCCGCAGCAAAACTCTGCGGTAAAGCCGACAAAAGAAGTCCTGCCGCCATAACAAAAGAAAGAAATGTTTTTCCAATATTCATCGTATCAACCTGCTTTGTTTTGACGCTCTATTCTAAATATTTTTTAAGTTTTGACCACGTCTGCGGGCCAACCTTACCGTCTGCTTTTAAACCATTGGCTTTTTGAAATTCCTCTACCGCTTCCCTGGTCTTTCTCCCTACTTTTCCGTCAATTGCACCACTATAGAAACCGGCGTTTTTAAGGGCGCTTTGAATGTTTTTTTCGCTGGGTTTTGCTTCATCGCCCGCTACCTGCTCTGCATCTTTTACCTCTTCGCCACGGACCTTAAGTTGTTCTTCTAAGTTACGGAGTTCATCGTTCTTTTGTTGCAATTGTGACTCCATTTCGTTTACCTTTGCCTGCAGCTCCTGGCACCGATCTGTTTTCTGCGTACCTGTCGTCGCGCAGCCAGCTAACCCGAATACTAAAAGAATACTCAATAACAATTTACCCCACATACGGACACCTCCTTGACATAGATAGTATTACACAGTGAAGCCCTTGCAAATTTGTATTATTCCTTTCCTCATCATCATTACCGCTATAGCCGCCAGCAACAAACTGGTGACTTTCGAAAGGGCCTTTGAACCGGAATCACCTATGATCTTTATTAGAAATCCCGACAACGAGAAGATACATCCTGCCAGCAATACATTAACAGTAATGGAAAATAACGTCGGATATAATCCGTATTCCTCAACAATGATAAGCGATGTTGTCAATACTGCCGGTCCGACTATCAACGGCGTACCAAGAGGCACGGAGGCTACTTCTTGTGCCGGAAGATGTCGCTTTTTTTCAGAATTCACGACACCGATGATCGCAATCGTAAAGAGAATTGCGCCGCCGGCAATCATAAAGTCACCGACGGTAATGCCTAAGAATTTAAAAATTGCCTTTCCTATGAATACGAAAACCACCGCCAGGATTAAAGCGGTAATCATCGATTGTACGATGATGCGGTTACGCTCTTTCTTCTTAAATCCTTCCGTGAAAGAAATAAAAAGCGGCAATACTCCGAGCGCGTCAACCGCAACAAAGACAGGAATAAATGCCAGCAATAAGTTCCTTAACATGGATTGGGTTTATTATATGCCTGCGGGTAAGAGAAGGCAATAACAAAAAATGCGTCCTTGCGCACAAAAATGCATGCGCCGCAGTGAATTTCGTTCATCAAAGATCAATAAAATACGCAAAAAAATAAAAGAAGCGGCGGTGCTTTTTAATTTCCCGATAAACGAAATCGCAAGCACCGCACGCAAGCATCAATTCCTTATTGCGCTACGGAGGTGGCTGCAGAAGTTTCCGGCATAGCAAGATGCTGTCTTAACTTCTCCCAGGTTTTGGGGCCGACTTTACCGTCAACCGTCAAACTATTCTGCGTCTGGAAATCCTCTATCGCTTTTTTTGTTTTTGGACCGAGCTTACCGTCGATATTACCCTCATAGAGACCGGCGGCTTTCAAAGCTTTTTGTACATCTTCTGTTGTCGGTTTCTCGGGAATCATTGCTTCCTGTAACGAGGTTGCTGCCGGAATGACCGGTTGTGTTACCGCAGCAATTTGTTCAGAAGTAGCCGGAGTTGCAACAGAGGAAGCCGAGGTAACAGGGGCTTCCAGTGCGCTTTCATTGATTATTTCCTGTCCAGACTCAATAGGGGTCGCCACTTTTTCCTTCTGAGCACACCCGCTGAAAAATAAAGTAAGACACACGATTGAAAAAATAATTTTATTCATTTCCCTCTCCTTCTACCTGTATGACACTTTTCTCTATACTTTGCAAGCGACTCGTTGTGCTTGCACTAAGGAAAAATCACCTAGAAACTTCTCTCGTCACCTCCTTTCTGTATGCTAAAAAAATTGTTGTCTATAAGCGTTTTTCACAAGACACCTATCGAAGATTTTAAAAAAATTATACGGAAAATTGGGATTATGTCAATATATTTAAATGGCCCTTTTTTAGGGATTTTTTTCAATTAGCAAGGGGCCATCCTGAGGAACAAAGCAACAAAGGGTCTCGCGTGTGAGGCCCTTCAGCCCTTCGGGCTTCAGGATGAGGGGTCGACGTATCAGGAGAACTCCCGACCCCTCACTCAAATACTGTTACAGGCGTTGAGATAATTACGGTAATTAGCCTTAATTTCACTCAATGCATCGCATCCGAACTTCTCAAGGAACAGTTCGCTGATGGTAAGAGCGCACATGCTCTCGGCAATAACGGAAAGGGCAACGATGGCGCAGGCATCACTGCGTTCCACGATTGCTTTCTCTCTGCGTTTGGTAACCAGATTCA
>JAQUOR010000060.1 GCA_028717025.1 Candidatus Omnitrophota bacterium
GACGCATTCGCCAAGACGATGGTATGACAACTGCAGCGGCTTTAAGGAATATGAAAACCCGAGGAATACGATAAGCAGGTAGAATCCAAGAACGGATATATTTCTAAAGATTACCGCCAGCACACATACAGAGACAAAGGCTACGCAAAAACAAAAAAGAGATGCTTTCAAGTAGAATATTTCCGATAAAATCCCTTCCTGGATGAGTTTTGAACCCCCAAAGAATTTATAAAAATTCGTATCATGCCAATCCGCGCCGGTCTTCGAATCGGCGTAATCATTGATAAGGTTTGCTCCCAGATGCGTAAAAATGGCCGCAATCAAACCTACAAAGAAAGTATAGGGGTTGAAACTATTTCGTTCAATGCAGGAACCGGCGACAAAAGGTAAAATGCTTGCGCTTAAAAAAGGTAACCGGCATGCCCGGATATACGTTTGAATACTGATGGTGGAAGGTTGAAAAACCATGGTCAGATTTTATTTGTTACCACGTAGCTTCTATGATAACATAAATTGAAATTCGTGGAAAAGTTTTTTCTGCACCGCGCTTACATTGTATGTTTTACAGTATAAAAAATAATTTAGACAGGAAACTTAAAAAATTCGTAGATGATATCGATGCACGCTATCACCTGCGCACCCTTTCTCCTCTGCTTTTTAAACACATCAAAGAATTTATCCTACGAGACGGCAAGAGGGCGCGACCGATTCTTTTTCTTATCGGCTACCATGGATTTTCCAAAAAAACCGCACCGGGACTTTACACCAGCGCTCTTTCCATTGAGCTATTACACGATTTTATGCTCATCCACGACGACATTATCGATAAAGCGCAAACGCGCAGAGACAAGCCCACGATGCACCGGCTTTTCAAACAGCATTTAAAGAATTATAAAAATGTCAAATTCAGCGGCCAGGATCTAAGCCTCGTCGTCGGTGATATCATGTACGCCCTTGCTCTCGACGCCTTTTTAGCCATACAGGAAGAACCACATCGCAAGGAAAAAGCACTGCGGAAATTAATCGAAACAGCGGCTTTCACCGGCTGCGGGGAATTTATTGAACTCGTAACCGGCTTAAAAAAACTGAAACAAATGACAAAAAACGATATTTACACGATTTATGATTATAAAACGGCATATTATACTTTTGTCTGCCCGTTAACGACAGGGGCGTTGCTTGCGGGAGCAAACACGCACCAGGTTGACACACTGACGCGTTACGGTATGTGTCTCGGCAAAGCATTTCAGATCAATGACGATATCTTAGGACTCTTCGGGGACGAAAGAAAAACCGGAAAGTCTACCTTCTGCGATTTACAGGAAGCAAAAAGAACCCTGCTTATATGGTACGCGTATCATCATAGCCCCGGCACAGGCCAGCAGAAAATTACAAAAATACTTTCAAAAAAAGATGTAAACGCTTATGATCTACGGTCAATGCAGCACATCGTAATGGAATCAGGCAGCTTCGACTACGCGAAGAAACAAATAGTCTCCCTGTACAAACAGGGAGAACGCCTTCTACGCTCCTTACCTATGCGGCCTTACTACAAAAAGCTTCTTGCCCAATACGCACAGCAGTTACTCTCCTGATAACGTTGAGGTTTATTCAATACAAATAAATTTACATCGGCCGCTTTGTATGTCAAGCGCCACCTCATTGCCCGGGTCAACCGCTAATGCTTTATTGATAAAAAATCTGTAGCGTTCCTCGTTATGCTTTATCTTATACACCTGAGCAAGCCTGACATACGCTTCAGCCAAATACGGATCCGTTTCGATTGTTTTCTGAAGATACATCTGCGCCTTATCGATATCACCTCCGGCAAAAAATGGTGCTAAAAGATAAAATGACCCTAAGCCGAAATATACTCCGCTTGCGGTAGGCGTAATTTTTTGCGCTTTTTTAAGCGTACCAAACACCCTTGTTCCCTGGGAAATTTTTGCCAGGGGCCCGCCATAATGCGCAATCATTCCCCGTGCGCCCGCAAGAATAAGATAGGCGCGCGCATAGTTACTCCTATCAACGCTGTCCTTGCCGTGCGCGATTACTTTGTTGGCAAGCGCCGCGGACTCGTTAAATTGCATGGTTGTATACTTAAGATACGCTAAACTGATATAGGCGGGAGCAAAACGGGGATTTTCTTTGATGATATCTTTAAGGAGCGCTTCGCTCCTGGGCAATTGGTGCTTACGGCGCAATATTTCAGCCAACCCCCATTGCGCTTCGATATTCTCCGGATGTAATTGTTGTATCGCGGTAAAAGCGTCCTGCGCCCTGTCATCCTGATGCATATTTAAATATACCAACCCAAGAACGTAAAGATGCCCGGCTGAAGCCGGATTTTGAGCAACAGCCTCGAGCGCTTCTATGAGACTTTTCGCATCCGCATTTGCATGCAGCTCTTTCCATTCAAACGCATAGGAATGAAAACTAAACAAAAAAAATATGAGTATTAACGATACCGTTCTTTTCATGTTTACTTTTTATTCTTACACAAAAGGCCCTTTATGATATCGACCACCGCGCGCAAGTCTCTTTCCCTTAAAAAAGTGCTCGTTGATAAAGTAATCGCCCGTGTATTGAGCGAGCGGCCATTGGGACAACTCCTCAAAGGGACGATTTCCTTTAAATATCGGTAATCGGCAATGGCCGACACATATACCCGGGAAACGCCAAGGCCCTTGCCCGCAAAAACCCTCAAAGCATCTTTCTGCTGCTGCGCCTCATCAAACACCACGGTTACGTATGGATACGTTGCTCTATCCTGTGGATACTCCTTTATTATGCTCAAGCCTTTTACGTCGCTAAGATGTTTTATGTAAAAGAGGGCATTGCGTCGTTGGTTGTCAATTTCTTCTTTAAGCCTATAGAAGTTTTCGTGCGCAATACGTTCCCGAAACGACGAAATGCAATGCATGGGGAAATCAATCGAAAAATATTCAGCAAAAGCCCTGACTTCATCATGCTGCAAGCGCCAAAAAATCGCAGGCAGGTTAAACGCAAGCCAGAAAAGCTGTGGCCTGTAAAAAATGCTGTATCCCAATAATTCAATGACCTTAAGTGTCTCTTGGAAAATATCGCGCGTAATGAGCGCATGGTACGTTTCATCGATCGTTTCAGCATGCTCCTTATGCCGGGTCGCAATGGTTCCTCCTTCATACATGGTCAAGCCTTTACCGCGCGCAAGGCTGAAAAAGGAAAAATCCCCTAAGGTACCGACAAGCCTATCGCGATACTGCGCGCCTAAACCCTGCGCACAGTCTTCTATAATAAAGGCCCCATACTGTTGCGCGATGAACGTAAGTTTTTCGAACGATACGGGAATACCGCCTAAATGCACCGCCAGAATCGCCAGGATATCCCCGCTTGCGCTGCATATGTCCCTCAACTGCTGATAGTCGTAGTCAAAACTGTCCCGGGCAACATCGCAAATCTCTACGGTAAGGCCGGCCCTCTTTATCGCTAAAGGAACAAGGGGACAGATATATGATGGGATCACTACTGTCATTTTCCTGGATATTTTTTTTAAAGTTTCCAGGATCACATAGAAAGCCACAGTGCCGGAGGTAGCTATCTGCGCATAGGGAATGTTTAATAAATCCTTAAAATCCTGGCGCAGAGATCCGGGGGTTTTTCCCGCGCAACAATTCAAAAAACGCGTCAAGGAAAGGGACCAGCCTGCCGTAGGTGGAATTTCTCTAAATATACTCATGGCAATACGCATGTAACACAATACCTTTGGAGGTGATTATCCGGGTCATTTCCGGTAGTTAGAAAAGTTTATATTTTCCTACACCATAAAAAATATTTTATGATACAATGAACCCCAGCTCAAGGAATTTATAAAAAGTGAAATCCTTGCTTAAAAAAGGCCGGTTATGCGCGTAAGCAAAAAAATCACCCTAAAAATAGTACTTTTTTTGATATGCACCGATGTTCTGGAAACCCTGACGCATTTTTGTTTTAAAAAAAGCGCCATCCCCTCACGCAGTCTGGAAATACATACCTTTGGCGACGCACTCACCTTCATCCAGGGGCCGATTGCCTCTCCTTACCTTTGGCTGGGGTTTCTCTCGGTCATAACGCTTTTTATCATCTGGACCACGATTCTTTCAAAAATCGACTTAAGCGTGGCTGTCCCTATCGCAAGTTTCAGTTATATCCTCGTGCCTATTGTTTCGATCATCTTTTTACATGAAAAAATTTCGGCGCTGCGCTGGGCAGGAATATTTTTTATACTCCTGGGCGTAATATTCGTATCATTGAGCACCCGGGAAAACGAACACACCACGCCGTCATGAACCAGAATATTATCGTCATTATACTACTGATTACACTCACCAGTATCTTTGATACTGTCCGCGAATTATTGAATAAAACCGCTATTAATTCCCTCGATGTTAACGTCAACAGCATCGGGAAAGTGTTTTCTTTTATTTGTGCGCTCCTTAAGATCCCCTGGGTATGGCTGGCGTTTCTCTTAAGCACCGCGTCTCTGTGCGTATGGCTCTTTGTCGTTTCGAAGGCAGATCTTAATCTTGCCTTTTCCCTCGACAGTATGCATTACATTTTTATTGCGATTGCTTCAAGGATATTCTTAAAAGAAAAAGTAGGATTATTACGCTGGGTAGGAACGTTGTTTATCGTTACAGGGATAGTGCTGGTAACATTCAGTTGATCTAAGTATGCGTTAGCCTAAAAATTTCATTACCTCTTCCCCCGCCATGAGCCCCGAAAGAAAACACGCGTGTACACCATGTCCCGGCTGTGTCCAGGCACCCGTTAAGAAAAGACCTTTTACCTTTGTCGTTTGAGGCAAGCGGTTCATCCCGGACTGTGAAACTGTCGGTGCAAAACCATAAATAGCGCCCTCCGGAGATGCGGTATAGCGCTGCATTGTTCGCGGAGTCGCCACCTCCATCACCTCAATGACTTCAGATAGCCCAGGCAGATACTTTTCTGCCCGCCTGATCAATTTTTGAGCGATTGCTTGTTTTTTTTCTCTATATTCCTCGCGCGATAAATCTCTCCAGTTTTTATACAGGTCTAAGACCATAATCGTCAGGGTTCCTTTCCCTGCTGGAGCAAGACTGGAATCAATCTGCGAATGATCGACCATCTCGAAAAAACATCTATCATAATCGCCGCAAACAATATAGGAAAAATTCGCATCGTGGTCGTAGGTCGAGCTTGAAAAAAGCATGGGAGTGGTCATACCCAGATTTTTTGCCGGCACTTTAAGTCCCAGATATACCTGGACTCCCGAAAGGGACTTTTCCATCGATGAAAACTCTAACGCGTATTCTTTACGCACCCTATCATCGTCAAGCAATCGCGTAAGCGTATCTATGGCATTTGCGTTAGAGACTATGGCTTTTGCTTTAATTATCTCGCCTTTATCGGTTTCGATACCAATTACTTTTTTCCCTTTTGAAGTAACAATTTTCCTCACTGCCGTATTAAAATGCACTGTCGCGCCTGAATTTTTCAGCTCTTCTACCAGTACTTTAAAGAGTTTACAGAATCCTCCTTTAACATATGCGGTCGGATTAGCGTAGTAGCCTCTAAAAGCCAGCAGAAAGAAGAACATCGAGAGTCGAGAAGGAGGCAATCCCAGAAAATGCCATAAGTCTCCGAAAAGTGCAATCAATTTTTCGTCTTTGAAATATTTTGCGAAGAATTGCTGTACGGTGACGCGTGAGACACCGATAAAAGAAGGGCAAAGAAAAGGAATCAATAGAGACTCAAGCCAATCGGGCAAGGAAGACTCCACGAACCTATCGAACTGCGCATAAAAACGATCCGTCGTTTTAAAAACCGCATCGATATTTTCTTGCTCGTGCGGAAAATGAACTCGCAAAAAATCTATAAAGTTTTCACGTTTGAAATCAACGATAAAGTCGTGTTCAGGATAGACAGTGCGGGCGAAGTTCTTTAACTCAAGGAGCGTAATTTTATCGATGAGCCCTGTCTCTTCAAGAAAATTTCTGATATCACCGTCTTTTCCTAAATCATCGACGCAATGCACCGCAGATTCAAAAATAAACCCATTGCGCGTAAATGTTGTGGCATAACCTCCCGGGACCGCCTGCGCTTCGCAAAGAACAACCGATTTTCCCTGGCGGGCTAATTGAAATGCGCAAATCAATCCTCCCACACCCGAGCCGATTACCGCCGCATCGTATTCCATGATTATTGTTTATTTAAAATATGCAAGCTCGATCTGCCCACGGATCCAAACGGATCTTTACGAATATCCCGGATATAGTAATTTATCTGAATCCGTAGCAACCCGCATGTATCCGTTGATAATGCTATCCAACCGATCAAACACTTGCTCTTACTTAAAATTTATTAAGAAAATTGACTGTTTCCTGTGCGACCCTGTCTTTTTCCTTATCAATGGTAATCATATGGTAGCTGTCTTCAAGCTCTATGAGAGTTTTGT
Source organism: Candidatus Omnitrophota bacterium (assembly GCA_028717025.1). Classification (GTDB taxonomy): domain Bacteria; phylum Omnitrophota; class Gorgyraeia; order Duberdicusellales; family 4484-171; genus JAQTOI01. Next base: position 6,455 of record JAQUOR010000060.1, read on the forward strand.
CGGGCGAGCCGATATGCGCAAGCAGATATCGGGCATTCTTAATGCTTACCATATCGTCTTCTTTGGCGTGCATGATGAGAATCGGGGTTGTAACCGAAGAAATTTCTTTTTTTACCACCTTGGTAAAGCGATGATGCTCATAAAGGCAGGCGAGCGGGAAAAAAGGACTTCCAAAAAGGAGTACTTTATTATCGAATTCAGCCGCGCGTGCGCTTTTATAAAATCGTTCGATGTTGGAACGCAACTTTTCATCTTTAAGGCCGTACGGCCAATCTTCCCGGATATTGATGGAATTACGTAAAAAAGGCATACACCAGAGTAATTCCAGGAGAAACTTTCCCTTATGCAGTGCCCAGCCATCATAGAAAAGGGTCGGCGCTAAAGCGACTAAACCAGTCACTTCGTCGGAAAGCTCATACGCCGTATGCACGCCGGCTAACGCTCCCATTGAAAGACCGACAATAAAAACTTTTTGATTCCCTGTCTTTAGGTATTTAAAATCCTCTCTGCACATCGCCGCTATCTCATACCACTTAACGCGCTTTAATTCTCCTAAGCTGCCGCAATGCCGCGGTAAAGTGTTACAAAGGACAGTATATCCTGCTCTATGAAGAAATTTACCCAGATAACTCATTTCAGAGGGAGTACCGGTAATGCCGTGGATAAGAAGCACCGCTTTATGGTTGGTGCCTTTCAGAAAAAAACTATATTTTTTTGAATTATTTTGCTCCATAAGAAATACATTATAACATGGAAATTCGAAAAGTGAACTGTTCCAAACAATAGCGCACTGTGCTTATGTTGACTAAATTCTCATTGTTTAGGCAGGGTGGCTCTGGTATACTTACTATCTATGAAGGCTAACGCAACGGCCCTTACCGTAACAATTACCTCAACCATCAGAGATATTACCGAAAATGACTGGACGTTGCTCTTTGGCAATAATGACATCGAAGGATGGGGGTATCATAAAACCATAGAAGAAGCAAATTTAAAAGAATTCGACCTCTATTATCTGGTTGTCAAGCGCCAAGCGAGAACCGTAGCCATCCTGCCGTTTTTTACTACACTTTTTTCTTTCACCACCATTATCCAGGGTCCTTTACAAAAAGTAATACTAACAATCCGCAAAAAATTCAAGCGTTTTTGTACGATGCCGATACTTTTTGTCGGCTTCCCTACTGCGGAAGAATTCTACATAGGCATCGCAAAGGATGAAAGCGCTGAAGAAATCATGACAACATTACTGACCGCGCTTGAAGAATTCGCCTGCGGTAAAAAAATAGGCACTTTATTGTTTTACGACCTCACAGAAAAACATACAGCGCTCTTTCCGTATCTGAGGGATAAAGGCTTTTCTCCCATGGAAAGTTTCCCCAACACACGAATAACCCTACAGGAGAAAACACTTGATGATTACATCGCAACGCTGGGTAAAAGCACCCGAAAAAACCTAAAGAGAAAATTACGCGAATCTGCGTCTCGTGCCGCCTTAACCACCGAAGTCAGCGAAGACATCGCAAAGATCAAGGATGAGGTATACCGGCTTTATTTGAATAACCTTAACGATTCTTCCGTGAGCTTTGAAACATTGACGTTTAATTTCTTTTTGACGATCTGCCGCAATATGCCCGGCGTTGCAAAATTTTTCATTACGCGGTCAGGGGAAAAGATAGTAGCCTTCAATTTGTGTCTGATTAAAAACGATACCTGCATCGATAAGTTTATCGGTTTCGATAAGGAAACATCCCGCACTCTTCATCTCTATTATACTACCTTCTGCCACAACATAGACTGGTGCATTAAAAACGGAATACGCGTGTATCAAATGGGGGTCACGGATTACGACCCGAAAATACGCCTCGGTGCGCGTCTTACCCCTCTTTACATCTACATTAAGCTGCGTAATCCTTTCATTAATTTTTTTGCACGAAAAATAATAAGATTTATCGAACCTCGTCGGTTTGACCCCACACTAAAAAAGTTAAAGGATTAAATCAGGAAAGAAACTTCTTAAGCACCAGGCAGGAATTATTGCCGCCAAAAGCAAAGGCATTATTGAGTGCGATAGAGACCTTTTTCTTACGCGCGATATTAGGAACGCAATCTATGTCGCACTCAGGGTCAGGAACCTTAAAATTTATCGTCGGCGGAATAATGTCATTTTTAACCGCACAGCAGCAGGCAATGGCCTCAAGCGCTGAGGCAGCACCCATGGCATGGCCCAGCATCGATTTAATGGAACTGACAGCCACGCGCTTGTAATCCTGCCCGAATACCTCTTTAATGGCCCGGCATTCTTCCCTGTCATTGGCAGCAGTCCCTGTGCCGTGCGCACTAAGATAATCGACCTGGGAAGCCGAAATATGCGCCTGGCTTAAGGCATTGAGCATGGCATTCTTGATCCCCTCATACGAAGGGGTTGTCATATGAGTTGCATCGCAGCTTAAGCCATATCCAATGATTTCCCCATAAATGGAGGCTTTCCGCTGCTCAGCGCTTTCCAATGATTCTAAAATCAAAATACCGGCGCCCTCCCCGACCAGCATTCCTTTTCTATCCCTGTCAAACGGCTGACAGCTTTGAGGTGCAGCAGAGAGAAGACGGTTGAATCCGCAAAAGGCAATCCTCGAAAACGCATCGGCGCCACCGGCAAACATCATATCGGTATCTCCGCTTTTTATAAGGTCATATGCGTAGCCTATCGCGTAATTGCCCGCGGCGCAGGCAGTAGGAATAATATAGTTGGGTCCCCGCAGACCAAGCTCTGCGGCGATATGCCCGGGAATTACATTTGGGGGAACCCGGGGTATGAGAGAAGATTTTGCATCATCCAGAGTATCGTTAATCCACGCTTCATTCAAGACTTCAAAAATCTTTGCCTCCCCCATGGTAGTACCAAGGCAAACCCCTGT
>JAQUOR010000061.1 GCA_028717025.1 Candidatus Omnitrophota bacterium
ACTCAATGCAACGGCCGCATCCGGTGCACGCGTACATTTTCAGGTTTTCCTGAAAAAACTCAAACTTTTTGATATAGCGGTTACGTAAGCGCAGAATACGCATTTTAAGAGGGTTGGCGCCGCCGGCGACCCGCGAAAAATTCTTATACTGACAGCCGTCCCAGATCCTTCCCCGTACATAGTCATTTTTTTTCTTTGCATCGAAAAGAAGAAAACAATGGCACGTAGGACAGTTCATTATGCATGCTCCGCATTCTACGCAGCGAAGCGCGTTTTCTTCCCATACGGTGTTTTCATAGCTTTTCTTGGTGAGGGCATAGAGTGAGTTTTTTGGGGGGATGTTCCGGGGTTTTAAATGGCCCCAGAGCCGGTCGGTTTCTTCTTTCCGTTTTTCTGCACGCTCAAGGAGATGCTCCGGGAGGGATTCTTCAAAGAGATTTTTGTTCTCTTCGGTGATTTTCTGTCCCTTTGCGGAACCGATTTCAACGAGATACCCCTGTTTTACCGGGGAAAGATTTATATCAAAGAGTTTTTCCGGGTAGGGCTTTATATCAAGGGCAAGACAAAAACATACGTCTTTAAAGGAAGTGCAATCGCTCGAAATAATAAGATTGTTTTCGCGCATCGCTTTATAGCCTTGGTCGGCCTGGCCTTCCAGGAAAACGAAATCATGAACATACAAGGAAATAAGATCGCAGTTTTTTGCTCCCACAATGCAAAATTGGTCCTTATCTTTTTTACGCCCGGGGAAATAGGTGTCGACATGTTCTTCGCAAGGAATTAGGAACTGCCGTATCGAAGTCATTGCGCGGTATTGCGTATGTTGGAATTGCCCGGCGTATTCCTGCCAGAGATAGTCGGTTTCCCCGGAAGGCATCATCACGCGGTAGCGGTTCGCCAGGACGCCTAAGAGACGGGTAAAATTTTCTTCTGTGATGTAGAAGTGTTTTTTTTCAGACATTTGTGAATAATTTCACAATATTAATTAAAATAAAAAAAAGTTTTTAAAAGTATAGCAGTAAAATTTTTCTTGTCAATACCCTTGAGGCAGGGATTTCTCTATTTTTATTTCTAAGGACAGATGCCGTGGATTATAGCGGATGGGACGGCTGAATTCATCCATATAATATCCGCGACATCCCTGCCTGCCGGCAGACAGGCGTAACCATCTGTTTGCATCTGTCAATAGAAATAAACTTAATTATCAGATTATGAGTTTTTTTCCGCGATGTCTCCGGCAATGGGCAGTTTAAAATATTCTCCCTGAAATGCTTTTATCATGAGCAGTATCCACAATACCACATTTCCAATCCAGAGTATGGGTGAAAGAATCCAGCCAATAACGGGAAACAGCGGCAATATGATGCCGATGACTAAAAGAGAGCCAAAGACTATCATCGATTGCATCGCATGGAAACGGACAAACTTATTGTCTTTTTCGATGAGGTAAAAAATCAATCCGGTGATAAACCCGAGAACGTAACTTAAAAGCGCAGCGACATTAGCGTCCATGCCAGTTGATGTTTTGCCTAGATCCTTCTTCGCATCCTTCTGTGCATCCTTCTGCTCCTCTGCCATATAACACCTCCTTAAATTTACCGACGTGAGTCGGGAAATTTAATCCCGAAGCGCTTCCGGAAAAATTTCCTCAGCTTCTAGCCGGGAAATTTGCCGGATATTTAGGCGCAAGGGATAAATTATAGAATATTAATAAACCTCGGGCGCCCGGAAGGTATATTATTAATTACGCCAAGTCGATACATCTAATCCCAAAGCCCCCCATCTTTTATAATTATATGTACAAATGACGTAAAAGCAAAGAATTTTTCCTGATATGTATGGGTTCAAGAGAGGGTGAGTAAGCTCTGCTTAGGTTGCGGCTATTTTTAGAAAGACAGAAAAATCCAATAGACGAGTATATTGATAAGGGTAAGCGGCACCCCGATTCTGGCGAACTCAAAGAAAGTGAGCGTTTCTCCTTTTCTCTCGGCATTGTGTATGATGATTATGTTGCTTGCGGCTCCCAGGATAGATAAATTCCCTGCGATGGTGCTTCCGGAAGCCAGCGCCATTATCGCGCGCAGGGAAGCTCCATGGTGCGTGAGTATGGGTAAATAGAGGCCCACAAACGGTACATTTGAAATTAACTGGCTTGCGAGCGTGCTTGTCAGCAATATTGCCGCTATGCTGGTCATAGGAAGAGTGGATTTTCCTATGACCGATTGCAAAAACCCCGTTTGCCAGACGCTTTGCATGAGTATAAACATTGCCGCAAAGAAAATGAGCGTATGCCAATCGATATGTTTAAGCAGCGCCAATCTTTTTTTGGAAAAAAGAATAATTGGTGACGCGGCGATCAACGCTATATGCGTGAGCTCAATGTCAATTTTTTTCCCGGCATTAAAAGAGAGCGCTATTTTTGTTGCTATCAGTGCTATCAGCAAGCACAAAGAAACTTTGCATAAAAACGCTAATTGCCGGTCTATAATCGGTTCTTTGTGGTGGTCGAGGCATTCTTTATGAAAGCAGCTCCCGTAAAATAACTTCAAAAGACCATAGGCCGCCAGAAGATTAATAAGGGTCGGTAATGCAAGGTATTTTAAAAAAACAACAAACGGGTTATGAATTGAGCCTTCAAGGGCAATGAGGAGGTTTTGCGGATTGCCGATGGGACTTAAAGTGCTGCCGATGGTCACACTAAAGCATAGCGCAAGGAGCATTAACTTCGGATTGATGCGGTGCTTTTTGCCGAAATAAAGCACCAATGGCGTTGCGATAATTGCGAGGGTATCGTTCATGAGCAGCGCACTAAAACCGCCCATTACCATTAATATCAGAAGGATAAGGCAATCGACGTTTTTTGCTTTTCGAAAGAAGCTGTAGGATACATGCGCAAGGTAGCCGCTTTTGTCGAGCGCTTCCCCGATAGTGAACATCGCAAATAAAAAAAAGATAACGTTGAGGTTAATGCTTTTAAGGGCTTCATGCACGGTAATTTGACGGCTCACTACAACTGTGAGGGCGCCGAAAAGCATTATCTGCCACATCTGCAGTTTTAGCGTTCCGATACGACGCACTGCAAAAAGAACGAAAACGATTATGAGCGCTACAAGCGAAATGTTCATAGGTTTTTACGGAACGAAAATTGAGTAAGCCTGCAGGTTTAGAAAAGAAAATACCCCGACCTTGCGGTCGGGGTATTTTAAAAGCATTTACGTTTCTTTATTTACGAAGCGCTTTTAATTTTTGCGCCTAATTCTTTGCGTAGTAAAAGCCACTCTTCTTTCTGTTTATCCAGTTGAAGATATACTTCTTTTTTGTCGGCAAGAAACTTCTTGACGCCTTCATTTAGCTTTGCTTCGACTGCCTTATCACCGGGATTTGCTTTTAACTGTTTGTAATATTCAGCTCTTTCGGTAAGCCAGTTTTTAAGCAAAATCCTGTCCTGGTCATGTAGCTTGTCGCGTGCGGCGGTATAATCAACTTTTGCCTGACTTAACTGATCCATGTATTCTTGTCTACTTTCAGCGAATACAGGGACGCCCATGGAAAGAATTAAAAGTGCGAGTACCGTAAACCCAACTAACCTTTTCAAATGCATAGAACACCTCCTCTTTTGCAATATTATAATGACGTTCTTTGAGAAATGCAAGTCTTTTTTGCCCATAAATCTGCTTGGCGGAGGCAGGGAATTTAACAAAATCCGCCTGAATTTCCTGCCAATGGTGTCTTTTGTCAAAGATACCGTTGAACGAGCTTATCGATATCGCGTTTAGTCATCGAGCCTACCTTCTTATCCATGATTTTTCCGTCTTTAAAAATAAGAAGCGTGGGGATGCTCATGACGGTGAATTGCGTGGCGATTTCCGGAGCTTCGTCGACATTGAGCTTGCATACTTTCAGTTTGCCTTTGTGTTCTTTCGCGACTTCTGTAACGTGAGGGGCAATCATTGTGCAGGGTCCGCACCAGGGAGCCCAGAAATCTACTAAGACAGGAATTTTTGAATTAATAACTTCAGTTTCAAAATTATTGTTTGTTATCTGGATCTCCATTATCCCCTCCTCAATGAGACTTGCGGTTTTTCAAAACAGAGTTGCAGAAAAAACGCTTAGTCGAATTGATCCCGCCCTAAGTTAGTGGAAATTTACAAAGGAAATTTCCGCTGTATACAGCGTGGGCGGGATATATTAATTTTTTTTATTTTCTTCCGTAGCATTTCTATTATAGGGAATTTTTTTTATTGGTCAAGGAAAGAAAAATAAAAAGTCACAACGTCACAAAGTCACCGGTAGAACGTGAGACGTATTGCGTATTGAGTATTGTGTATTGAGCGGGGAGAAAATATGTGGGATGTACTGCGTACGATTTAGGTTAGAGGTTAGAGGAAAAATAAGTGACGTCTCTCCTCTGCTAAACCTGCAGCGCAGCATCTTCGCCCCAAGCGAATCCGCTTATGGCGGAAGAAAGGGGTAGAGCTTGGCCAGAAAGGCCATGGTTTCGCTTCAGATAGCGAAAGGCACAGTCAAAAAATAAAACAGAAAGAGAAACGCCCCGATTACTATCGGGGCGTTTGATAAATGGCCTTTCTTTGTGGCAAAAGCTTCTTTTCGAAGAAACGCACGCTAGTGCGATGAAGCCATGGAGGTGGCGGGACACCCTACCTTCTGTTTCCAGAAGAGGTGGACTATCTCTTCACCCTTGACAGTAAAGCTGCCAAGGGGCCTGGCGTATTATAAGAGGTATAATTTATCACCTTTCGGTGACGACCTCCTATCCTCCCGATTTCTCGGGAAAGTCTCTGCAGGGCTCGGCCTCGCTTCGCTTGGCGAAGCGAGCTTTCACCCCTCAGGATTACCCACGACACTTACGTTAAGTTCGTTTCGGGCTTCCCTGATGTAAGCCAGGTGTTTCACTAAGAATTACTTCTTAGTGCGACTCTATTTGTTGAATCGAACCCGCGTCCCTAAGTCCTCCCATAAGAAGCTCTACATGTTTAGTTTATCCTTTACGCTTAAATTCCGCTCCTCCGATAAACGGGATGAGCGAAACCGCAGCCTTTAACGTCTCGCTTGCGATGCCAAGGCGTGCATCGAAAGCCAGCCTAATAATACTCAACGCTAACCCTTAGGCTGGTTAGATTGAGGCCTTCCTTTAAAAAAAGGAAGGGCTTAGCGCATAGCTGGAGCAAACGCGGGCGTTACTCCGAAAATCGGGGCAACGATCCTGTTCGCAGAAGCTAATAAACGAGCGTTCTCGTCTGCGTTTGTTTTGTGCAAGGCGTTTTTAAGAGCGGCCCTGCAGCCTCTACATGCTCTCCTTACAAAATAAACTTAAGTCGAGTCCTGTTCACCCCCAAATTGCCAAAGATGCCATATAATAAATACCACATTTAGCTATATTTTTCAAGAAAAAGCTTTAGTTTGAGCCTTCAGCTTTCAGCCTTCAGCTATCAGCTCTTTTAAGAAGAAGAACGAAAAAGCTGAAAGCTGTAAGCTGATAGCTGATAGCTGAATAGAAAACTCTTGCTATTTTTTTTGAAAACGCTAATATAGCCCTAATATTGTAAAATTTTAATTGGCACCGCAAAATCACAAAATCCCGCAAAGACGCAAAAAGGGAGTTGTCTTTTTCTATATTCCTTTTGCGCTTTTGCGTCTCCTTTGCGCCTTTGCGGTGTAAACTACCATTCTTTTCAACTTATAATTTAAAAAGCGAGGTGCATACATGTTAAGAAGATTGCGTACCCACCATATTAAAAGGATATTATGGGCCCTGTTGATCATCATTATTCCTTCTTTTGTCCTCTGGGGCGGAAGTTCTTTCTTTAGAAACAGAAAAGCAGAAATATGTGTCCAGGTCGGCAATGAGACCATTACGTTTTCCGAATTTAACAATTACCTTAGAATGGCAGATTGTTTAAAGAATGCCGGTTTTGACTATATTCCTTTGCTCTCCGGCAGTAAAAAAATAACCAAGCAGGATTTGGAACGAAAGGGATTGGAATATGTATTGCTGTTGTGGAAAGCGGGCCAGGAACGAATTACCGTAAGCGACCAGGAAGTCGTTGCAATGATAAAAAACAAGCTCTTCCCCGAGGGTAAATTTGATGCGCAGCGTTATACGCGCGCAATCAAACTTCAACTTAGGGTAGAGCCCACGACCTTTGAAGAGTATGTTAAAGATTTTATCAGGATCCAGAAACTCCTGGCTAAGCACGTGAAGTTTGAGATAAAGGACGCAGAAGTAAAAGAGGCATACATCAAAGATACTCAGGAAGCCAAAATCGCCTATCTCTTTATGCCTTTCGAAAAGTTTAAAGAAGCGGTAGTTGTATCTGAGCAGGAAGCACAGGATTTCTACCGCAAGAACGAATTGCTTTTTAAAGAAGCACCGAAAGTTAAAATACGCTATTGCCTGTTAAGTAAAGACGCTCCCTCTACCGATAAAGCGCTTCAGAGCTTAGGGCATCTAAAAACCATCGAGGAATTAAAAAATAAATTTAGTTGCGAGGTTAAAGAAAGTGATTTTATAGGATTAGATGATCCTATCGAAGGAATCGGATGGCAGGAAACTATCAACCAAATTGCGTTTTCCCTTAAAAAGGGGAAATTAAGCCCTGCCATAGAGACCGATAAGGGATACGTGGTCATTGAAAAAATGGATGAGCGGCAGTCGTTGATCCCTGCGTTCGATGTGATTAAGGATAAGGTCCTTAAGACCCTGCGGGAAGAGAAAATGAAAGAAGCAGCAAAAGTTTCCTGTGAGCAATTGATAAGCAAAATCAGTCAAGAAGGCATTAAAGATCTAAAAACGCTTACTTCGGTAACCGCTGAATTTAAAGAGACAGGTTCTTTTAAGTACTTTGATTATATCGAAGGGCTTGGTCTTGAGGAAGAGGTAAGTAAGGTAGTTTTTTCGTTACAGAAAGATGAAATATATCTTAAACCGATAATATTGACCCGCGGTGTCTATCTTGTGCAATTAAAAGAGTTGACCGCGTTCGATGAAAAAGATTTTGAAGAGAAAAAGGAAACGTACAGGGAATACCTCACGCAGCGTCAAAACCTTCTTGAGCGATTAAAATTACTCGCCGTAATCGAAAAAGAAGCTAAAGTAAAAGTCTACTCTATTCTTCAACGGTAATGGCGTTAACCGGACATTGAGAAGCAACTTCGTTCACATCGCAGTCAGCGCATTTGTTTGACTTCACTTTTGCAATTCCGTTGTCAGTCATTTCGAAACAATCAGGGCAGCTGCTTGCGCATAATCCGCAACCAACACACGTGCTTTCATCGACGATTATTCTTGCCATGGTATCCTCCTTTTTTAACTCGTACGCTCTTAAACTGATAAGCTGTATAAGCAGTTTTTAAAAACTTATGGGCTCAAGGGCTGACGAGTTTATGAGTTTTTTTATTACAGCTTTCTCCATAAACTTAAGAGCTAATGAGCTCATGAGCTTCTTTACTTGTATATATCAGGCTTGTTGTTCTTGTTTTTTATTAAGGCCGTAAAATTCAAGATTTTTGTTTGCCAGTTCTTGCAGGGAATTAAGTGCTGCAGCGTCTTTGAGAAGGTGTTTGAAACGGCTTTGCATTTTAACGTAGTCAGCGACCGGTTTCGGTGCGGGGACTTTAAAAACATTGGTTAACTTTCCGTTTTCATACTCAACTAAGGGGTAAAGCCCGCAGGCTACCGCGGTTTTGGCGACTTCTAAGCTTAACGATGAATCGTGTCCCCAGCCCAAAGGACAAGGAACATGTACCTGAATGTATTTCGGCCCACGGATTTCCAGGGCTTTTTTGACTTTACGCTGTAGATCCTGGGGGTATCCGACCGAAGCGCTTGCGACATAGGGTATGAAATGCGCGGCGCATATTTCTATAAGCGGTTTTTTCTTGCGCCAGTTCCCTTTCCAGGTATTTCCCACCGGTGAAGTGGTGGTGGTGGCGGTCAGCGGCGTTAGGCCGCTGCGTTGTATTCCGGTGTTCATGTATGCTTCGTTGTCATAACAGACGTATAAAATATCGTGGCCCCTTTCGAGCATTCCGCTTAAGGATTGCAGGCCTATATCAGCTGTTCCTCCGTCTCCGCCCTGAGCGATAACGCGTATAGTATCGATTTTACCTAAAAAGCGCAAAGCTGCTTCCACTCCGGATGCAACTGCTGAGGAATTTTCGAACAACGAATGGATCCAGGGTACCTTCCAGCTCGTCTCCGGTGCCTTTGTGGAAAATACTTCAAGACAGCCGGTAGAATTGGCAATCATGGTGTTTTTCCCTGCAATATCGGCCACTAAACGTGCGGCGAGCGATTGTCCGCATCCTGCGCAGGCAGTGTGTCCCGAGACAAAACAATGTTCGTCAAAATGATTTATTTCATCAGACATAGAATTCCTCTTTAAGTAATTCTTCTTTTAAGCCTAAAAATTTGCAGCGTACTTCCTCTTTCTTGGCAATAGTGACCATGTCTTTAATGGTTTCTAAGGTGATATCTCTGCCGCCTAAACCTGCGACAAAACCGCTTACTTTCGGTTTCTTATTGGCAAAAACTGATTTCACTTCCGTGTAGAGCGGGCCCTCGTTTCCAAGGGAGATTGATTTATCGAGTACGAGCACTTTCGCGGTATTCTGTAACGCTGCCGCAATAGCGTCTTTCGGGAAGGGCCGGTAAGAAATCACTTTCAACATCCCTATTTGTTTTCCTTTGGCTCTTTCCTGGTCGATATAATCCTTGATCGTTCCGCACACAGAACCCATTGCGACAATCGCTATTTTTGCGTCTTCAAGACGGTAGCCTTCGACCAGCTCGAGTCCTTTTCTGCCGAACACTGATTGGAATTCTTTTCCTGTTGCGGGTATTAACGTCAACAAATCTTCAAGAGTTTTCTGGACTGCGTAGCGCGCTTCAAGGTAAATCGAAGGATCTCCCAGCAATCCAAAACTCATCGGATTTTCAACATCAAGTTTATATGGTGCGTTGTAGGCAGGTAAGAATTTTTCTATCTGATTTTGCTCCGGCATATCCACGGTTTCCATGCCGTGAGTCAAAATAAAACCGTCCATATTGACCATTACCGGGAGCATCACCTTATGATTTTCCGCTATTTTATATGCCTGTAAGACGTAGTCAACGGCATCCTGGTTATTTT
>JAQUOR010000062.1 GCA_028717025.1 Candidatus Omnitrophota bacterium
TGAGTACAGGTAAAATAGAGAAGATACGCTTTCGATGTCCATTAAGCTTATTTTCGAAAGTAGTGGTGGGGGTTAATTCGCCCAAACGACTTATGCTCACTATCGTTCCATAAGTCGTGGGCTCATTAGAGGAGGATAATTATGGCAAAAATTTATATTGTTGATGTGACAAACAGGGACGGAGTACAAACCTCACGGATATGCCTTTCGAAGCTGCAGAAAACGATGATAAACCTTTATCTTGATGAAATGGGCATATTTCAAAGTGAATTCGGTTTTCCTACGACGAATCACGAACTTAATTATCTGAATGCCAATCTTGAGCTCGCAGAGAAAAAAGTCATAAAAAATCTAAGGCTCTCCGGATGGTTGCGGGCGATTACCGGGGACGTGGCGGTAGCGCTTAAAAATGTCCCTACCTTAAAATATGTCAATCTTTCCATCTCTACCAGCGACCAGATGATCAAGCATAAATTTCAGGGGAAACTTAATTACAAGGAGATCATCAAAAGCGCACAGGACGCGATAGTCCTGGCAAAAAAATCAGGGATAAAAGCCGTGGGCGTCAACGCGGAAGACGCCTCGCGTTCGAAGATCGAGTATCTCGTCGATTTCATCAAAGCGACGAAGGACGCCGGAGCGGATAGGTTCCGTTATTGCGATACGCTGGGTTTCGATACGCCATTTTCGATCTATGACAGGCTCGTTAAAATTTTAAAGAAAGTAAAAATGCCCGTAGAAATCCATTGCCACAACGATTTAGGCTTGGTAGTCGCTTCTTCTATCGCAGGCGCTCGGGCTGCCATCGATTGCGGGGTGGACGCCTATATTAACACCTGTTTAAACGGCGTAGGCGAGCGCGCCGGCAATGCCGATCTGGTAAGCGTCATACTTGCGATAAAGTACGGCAGCGGCATGGAGAAGTACAAACTTGATGAGAAGATAAATTTAAAAACGGCATGGAAGTTGAGTAAATACGCTTCCTATGCATTCGGGATCCCCATTCCCATAAACCAACCGGGCGTAGGCGCCAATGCCTTTGCGCATGAGTCGGGAATCCACGCCGACGGCGCACTTAAAGACAGGCGTAACTATGAACTGTATGATTATGAGGAACTGGGCCGCGGTGAGCCGGAAGTCATTGATACCGGCAGAAAAATCACGGTCGGTGAGTATTCGGGGATAAAAGGTTTTGGCAACGTCTATGACCAGATGGAAATAAAGTTCAAGGACGATAACGAAGCGCGCAAGATCTTAGAGCTTGTGCGTTACGCGAATGTCCATAACCAAAAACCCCTTGTTCAGGAAGAGCTGAAATTCGTCGCGCAGTATCCTGACATCGCCAAGAAGATCTTTACAATGCAACCCGTAGTATAACTCTTTAAATATATCGGCTCAGGCAACGGCTACGCCTTAAAAAATGATATTTATCAAGCCGAGAGCCGTAGCCGATTGACGAAACGGGCGTCGTAACCGTAACCGAAAACCGTGTACAATCCTGGTGGACGATTTATGAATACCATACTCGTAGGATTACAATGGGGAGATGAAGGCAAAGGAAAAATCATTGATTATCTTTGCCGAGATAAAGACATCATCGTGCGCTTCCAGGGAGGAAACAATGCGGGGCATACCGTAGTTATCAACGGTAATAAGTTTGTTTTTCATCTTATTCCTTCGGGGATTTTACGGGAAGGTAAAATCTGCGCTATCGGTAACGGCACGGTTATCGATCCGGCGGTGCTCATCGAGGAAATCAAGTCACTTTCCGCTGCCCATGTAGACGTTTCTCCGGAGAACCTTAAGATCTCGATGCTCGCGCACGTTATCATGCCCTACCATCGCCTTATGGATGCGCTGCGTGAAAAAAATGAAATAAGGAAAATCGGGACCACCAAACGCGGTATCGGTCCCTGTTATATGGATAAAGTTTCGCGTTTCGGCATACGCATTGTCGACCTCATTGACCCTGAAATCTTTGAGCGGAAACTTAAAGAAAATTTAAAAGAAAAAAATCCTCTATTTAAGAAAGTGTATGGCGATAAAGGATTTTCTTTTCACGCAATTTATGAAGAATATTGTAAGTTTGCGAAACAATTAAAACCGTATGCGTGCGATCTGGTAGATTTCTTTTATAAGGAAAAAACGAAAAGTTTTTTATTCGAAGGTGCCCAGGGAGCGTTTCTTGACGTTGATTTTGGTACATACCCGTACGTCACTTCATCGACGACTCTTTCAACCAACGCCATAAGCGGTTCCGGTTTATCGTTTGTAAAAGCCGACGAAATCATCGGCGTTACCAAAGCATACACTACGCGGGTAGGAGAGGGGCCGTTTCCCACTGAATTAGATGATGCAACCGGTGAGTATTTCAGGAAAAAAGGCAAAGAATTCGGCGCTACTACCGGCAGGCCCCGGCGTTGCGGTTGGCTTGACCTGGCACTTCTTAAGCGCTCGGTAATTCTTAATAATGTTACCAGCATTGTTTTAACGAAACTCGACATCCTCGACGACTTGCCGTGTATACAGGTGTGCACCGGTTACAAAGAAAAGAACCGTTCATGTGAGGGGTTTCCTATTGATTTAGCACGCATTACGCCGGTGTATGCGACGATGCCGGGCTGGAAGACAAATACCGAGAACATCAGAAAATATGCGCAGCTGCCGCAGGAAGCGAAAAACTATATCAGCGCAATCGAAGAGTATCTTGGTTGCCCGGTTGCCTATGTTTCCGTCGGAGAGATGCGCGACGCAATCATAAAGAAGGACAAATAAGACCAAGGTTTAAAGAAAAATCCGTAACCGGATTTTAGATTTATTATAGCTTACGCATGTGTCAGGTAAATTAGCGTAAGTCATCTACATATTAAAGGAGGTAGTATCATGGCAGGTTTTGATCTTCTTGTATTGGCACCGGTTGGTTCGATAACCGCGCTTCTTTTTGCCGCCTACCTGGCGTTTTCTATCATGAAAAAAGATCAGGGAAACGACCGGATGAAAGAGATAGCGTTAGCGGTGCGCACAGGTGCAAAGGCATATCTTAAACGGCAATACCTGGGGGTATCGATTTTCTTTGCCGTGGTGTTCTGCGTTTTGCTTTTCCTGGCACTTAAAGGATACCTTGTTATTTTCGTTCCTTTTGCCTTTTTAACCGGCGGTTTGTTTTCCGGCCTTTCCGGTTTTATCGGGATGTCTATCGCTACGCAGGCTTCAAACCGTACTGCCGCAGGCGCGATGAAGAGCTTAAATTCCGGATTGCGCGTCGCATTTTCAAGCGGCGCAGTCATGGGGCTGACGGTAGTCGGATTAGGACTTCTTGATCTAAGCATATGGTATTATTTTCTTGACTGGTATTATTCGACGCACGCAATCCCCGTGGGCACGGATAAAATTACCGCGATTACTTCAACCATGCTTTGCTTTGGTATGGGCGCAAGCTCGCAGGCACTTTTTGCGCGCGTAGGCGGCGGGATCTTTACAAAAGCTGCTGACGTAGGAGCTGACTTGGTCGGTAAAGTCGAAGCAGGTATTCCTGAAGATGATCCGCGTAACCCTGCGGTTATTGCCGATAATGTAGGTGATAATGTAGGCGATGTTGCAGGTATGGGCGCAGATCTTTATGAGTCGTATGTCGGTTCAATCGTCGCAACCAGCGCGTTAGGCGTGGCGGCGAGTCTTGGCAGCGGAATAGATGGCGTTAAATTCGTGACCGTTCCGATGGTAATGGCTGCTGTAGGCGTAGTAGCCTCGATTATCGGAACCTTTTTTGTAAAAAGCAGAGAAGAAGCGAGTCAGAAAGTCTTGCTTGCGGCATTACGCAAAGGGGTATTCAGCAGCTCTCTTCTGGTAGCGATAATCTCCTTTCCTTTGGTTATCTATACGTTAGGCATGTCGTATATCGGAGTGTATTACTCAGTGCTTGCGGGATTGTTTGCCGGGGTCCTTATCGGCTTGGTAACCGAATATTACACTTCAAGCGGGTTTCCTCCCACGCGTTCTATCGCGGATTCAGCGACCACGGGGCCGGCAACGGTCATTATTAGCGGTCTTGCGGTAGGGATGATGTCGACCGCACTGCCCGTAATTATCGTGTGCCTTGCGATCCTTGCCAGTTATTTCCTTTCCGGCGGCGCGAATAATTTTAATGCCGGGCTTTATGGCGTTGCGATTTCTGCGGTCGGTATGCTTTCGACCTTAGGTATTACTTTGGCAACCGACGCTTACGGCCCGGTTGCGGATAATGCCGGCGGTAACGCGGAAATGTCACATTTGCCTCCCGAAGTAAGAAAGAGGACCGATGCGCTTGACGCGTTAGGTAATACCACTGCCGCAACCGGTAAAGGATTTGCGATAGGTTCAGCCGCTCTTACGGCGCTTGCGCTTATTGCCGCGTACCGGGACCAGTTAGTTTTATCCGGCAAAGAATTAAAACTGAATTTATTGGAGCCTACGTTATTGGTAGGATTATTTTTAGGAGGAATGCTTCCTTTCCTGTTTTGCTCCATGACCATGCGTGCGGTCGGCAGGGCAGCAGGTAAGATCGTCGTGGAAGTGCGCCGGCAGTTTAAAGAAATAAAAGGACTCATGGAAGGAAAAGCCAAGCCAGATTACGCGCGTTGTGTCACTATTGCAACAGCCGCGGCCCAGAAGGAAATGATCATGCCCTCGCTTTTGGCTATTACCGCGCCCATAGCAGTAGGACTTCTGGTGGGCATAGAAGCTGTTGCGGGTCTTTTGACCGGAGCAACCGTTACCGGTTTTGTATTGGCGATTATGATGGCAAATTCCGGCGGCGCGTGGGACAACGCCAAGAAATATATCGAAGAAGGTAACCATGGCGGCAAAGGTTCTCCGGCGCATAAAGCAGCTGTTTCCGGGGATACGGTCGGCGATCCTTTTAAGGATACTTCCGGCCCCTCATTGAACATCCTGATTAAGCTCATGTCGATGGTTTCTATCGTATTTGCTTCGTTTATTATGGCTCATACGCTCGTGAAATAGACGAATGTTACGTTAAAAAGTCAAGAAAAGGCAGGGTTTTAAAAAACCCTGCCTTTTTTAGCGTACGGATTCGAAGCGTTTTATCCCAGGAAGGGCTTCGACTTTTCCAAATCATTGTAAGCCAAAGGCTTAAAAAAAATTATCGCCGCCTCTTATTGGTAGTTTTTTAAGTCTATCAGTGAGGACAAATAATGCTTGCAGCATTATTTGGGTTAATGCTCTAAATCTGATATAATAGAAGCTATGTTCGACAATGCTTATTACCAGGAATATCGCCGGAAAAAAGAAGAGGAGTGGGAAGCGCTCTGCAAGCGCTGCGGGGGGTGTTGCGGAATATTTGAAGACCCCTGCAAGCATCTTAAAAAAGATGATAACGGTAAGTATTTTTGCGAAATTTACAATGACCGTTTTGGCGTGCGCGAATCGGTCGGCGGCAAGAAATTTAAATGCGTGCATATCAGCCAGATACTTAACCGTAACTGGTTCAATGACCGCACCTGCGCATATAAGATTAACCTGAAAATGCCGTGGCTGAAGTCCTTAAAGTAATACTGATACTGAAACGAGAAACAAAAAGATTTAATATTCCCTGGGTGAGTACCGAAGTCGTTACCGTTGACCCTTATAAAATACTGATTTCATGTATTTTAAGTTTACGCACCAAAGACGCGGTGACCAGGCGCTCGAGCGAAAGACTCTTTGCCATTGCCGATACCCCGGATAAAGTCGCTGAAATGTCGCCGTCGCGTCTTGAGAAATTGATTTATCCTGCCGGCTTTTACCGGAACAAAGCGCGGCAGATAATTGCGTTAAGCAAACGGCTCGTTGATGATTTTGGCGGTAACGTTCCCCATAGCCAGGAGGCTTTGCTTTCTTTTAAGGGGGTGGGAAGAAAAACGGCTAATCTGGTGTTGGGCTTAGGATTCAACATCCCTGCCATATGCGTGGATACGCACGTTCACCGGATTCCTAACCGTTTGGGCTGGATACGTACGAAAAAACCGGTTGAAACGGAATTTGCCCTAATGGCTATCATTCCTAAGCGGTATTGGATAGAACTTAACACGTTGCTTGTTACCTTGGGCCAGAATATCTGTTTACCTGTTTCACCGTTCTGCGGCAAGTGTCCGGTCAACCGGTATTGCAGGAAAGTGGGAGTAACGAGGTGTCGGTAAAGCTTTCAGCCACCAGCCATCAGCTAAAAATAATTTAAAAGCTGAAGACTGATAGCTGTAAGCTGAGAGCTAAATAATTATGCAAATAAAAGGCGTAAACTTAGGTAGTTGGTTGTTAATGGAAGGCTATATCCTGGGAGGGCGCAACTTTGCCGAAAGTGCTTTTAAGCAGGAATTCAAGAAAAGATACGGTGCACGGGGGTTGCAAGAGTTTGAGCGCTCTTTTAGAGAAAATTTTATTGCCGAGGATGATTTCAAAAATATCGCTTCCATGGGCGCTTCGGTCGTCCGTGTGCCTTTTAATTACCATATTGTCCAGAATGACGAATTCTCCTATTTCGATAAACTTTTTTCCTGGGCAGGCAAACATGGCATCAAAGTGATACTTGATTTACATGCTGCTCCCGGCGCACAAAATGAAGATTGGCATAGCGATGGTATCGGTAAAGCGTTATTCTGGCAAAAAGATGCATACAGACATCAGGCGTGCCGGCTCTGGGAGACAGTAGCGAATAGATATAAGGACCAGCCGCAACTGTTAGGATACGACGTTTTAAATGAGCCGGTCATCGGGGATAAACCTGTGACGCTGGTGAAAGAGTTCTACCGGCAGGCGATCAGAGCCATACGTGCGATCGATAAAAGGAGCATCATATTCCTTGAAGGGGACATCTGGGCGCAACGTATCGATTACTTAAAAGACTTAATCGCTGAAAATATCCAGATAAGTATTCATACCTATCAACCTCTTAAGTATGTTTTTAATTTCAAACCATTCGACCGCTTTCCGGGTTCGATCGATGGCGCCATCTGGGACAAGGATACGCTTTCCAGATATCTTGAGCCGTACTGTAATTTTTCACGGGACAATAAAGTGGGGATTTTTGTAGGGGAGTTCGGCATCAATTGGCGCGGAGGATTTTTTGGGGAAATCGAGTGGCTTGATGGGATCCTGGATGTGTTCGATAAATTTGGTTTTGGTTATACCTATTGGACCTATAAAGCAATGGCGCACCATGTATTTCCCGACGGAATCTACCAGTATATCCCGGATAGTAAATATATTTGCCGGGAGGGCCCGGTATACGGGTGGGAGAGCTATTATGAGTATTGGAAAAAGGAGAAAAAGGACATCACGAAATTCTGGCGTACGGAGAATTTTACGCCCAATAGTGCAATTATCAATACGCTCAAGAAACATTTCTTAAATAATGCATAGTAGAAAGCTATCAGCTTAGAGCTTTCAGCTTCAGAGATATGTATTTTTAGCTGATAGCGGGAAGCTGACAGCTCAATAAAAGAGAGATGTAATAATATCCCGACTGCTAAACACTTCAAAAATTTAGTTTAAATTTTCTCGCAGCTATCGGGATCAATCCGGCTACGCAGTTTTCCAGAACAAGGTGATAGGAGAACTGCTGCCTCATTGAGGTGGATATGATCG
Organism: Candidatus Omnitrophota bacterium; assembly: GCA_028717025.1. Lineage (GTDB taxonomy): Bacteria > Omnitrophota > Gorgyraeia > Duberdicusellales > 4484-171 > JAQTOI01. The sequence continues at coordinate 7,621 of JAQUOR010000062.1, forward strand.
TCCCTGCATTGTTAACGAAAGAAAAAAGTGAATTTTTGCGGATGTTGGAAATCTGCGCCGGCTTTACCGACTTCGTACAGGTAGATATCATGGACGGTGAATTTGTCGCTTCAAAAAGTATTACTCAAAATGATATTGCTACGACAAAGTCAGAGACGGGCAGCGAAGCGCATCTTATGGTCAAAGAACCCCTCAAATGGCTTGACGCATTCAAGACATTTGGCGCAAAACGCATAATTTATCACTTTGAGATCGATCAGGACCATACGGCAATCATCGAAAAAATTAAAGCAATGGGGTTTGAAGCTGGGCTCGCCGTGAACCCCTACACCGAGATAAGTGATTTTAATTATTTAGTCGATGCGGTTGATTCGGTATTGTTTATGTCGGTTGTTCCCGGTTTTTACGGCGCAAAATTCATTCCGGAGGTCCTGGATAAAATACAGAGATTCAAGAAGATATATCCTAAAAAAGTTGCGGCAATCGATGGCGGGGTGAAATTCGACAATCTTGCACGCATACGGGCAAGCGGCGTCGATCACGTGTGTGTGGGGAGCGCTATTTTAAAAGACCCCGACCCTGCGGCAGCATATTTAAAATTTTTAAAGCTCTTCAATGAATAAATTTTTACGCATACTTTTGCTGGTCGTTCTCATCGCTACACCTCTTATTATGTACCGGTCATGCGTGCACAGGCAAAGACCGGAAGTGGTGGTGATCCCGTTCGTTCCTATAGTGGCCAAGCCGGAAATTGCATTGATCTTTGATGATTTAGGTGAAAGCCTGAAAGAATTTAAGAACATCTATTCCCTGAATATCCCTGTTACTGTGTCTGTCATTCCCGGTTTACGCTTTTCGAACAATATTGCCTACATGGGTGAACGTTCGGGCTGCTCGGTCATGGTGCATCTGCCGCTTGCGCCTAAGCATGAAGAGAGATTCATGACAAAAAAATATACATTTATCAGCGCACACCAGACTCAACGCGAAGCAGGAAAACTTTTGCACTATTACCTTAACGCGGTGCGGCCGGCCATCGGCGCCAACAATCACATGGGTTCCGAAGTAACGGAAAACCGCGAACTTATGAGGCTGGTTTTACGCAAGATAAAAGAGAAAAATTTCTTTTTTGTCGACAGTTACACCTCGCGTCAATCGGTCGCCTGTGACATTGCAAAAGAGGAAGGGGTGCGTTGCGCCGAAAACGAAGGGTTTGTCGATGCCATCAGCGATGAAGCCTGGATCGAAACAAAGCTGGCATATTTCGAGAAATTGGCCGCTAAAAAGAAAAAAATCATCATCATCGCCCACCCAAAAGAAGTAACTCTGCGTACGCTACGGAAAAAAATACCTCAGATGAAAACAAAGATAAAGTTTATTACCATAAAAGAATATTTCGAATCATAGGACGCGAATTAACGTCCCGCCTACGACTCTGTCTCGGCGGGATCCCGCAGAGAACTTTAGTTTGTATACGGGACGAATATAAAAGATTAAATTACCACGAATAAA
>JAQUOR010000063.1 GCA_028717025.1 Candidatus Omnitrophota bacterium
AGATGGACGTCCGTATCAATTATCCCTGAGGCATAATCCTTTCCAGGCTTATATCAGCGGTCTGACAGAAGGGGATTATGATTTACAATTTTTCTGGCCGGAAACCAATAAACCCGAAGCAGTGCCGTATCGGCTGGTGATCAGCGGTTGCGGTGAACATCAAACGGTACATTGGAATTGGGATGCTAAAGATAGCGGCGCAAGGATCAGGGTTAACGACGCATTATTTATTGAGCAGGCGCACCTATTCTACGTTACGACGAAGAACCGTGCCACCGGCGAAATGCGATCGTTCCCGCTTACCGGCGGTATGCAGGGATTATTGCGTGATGCGCCGCTCCCAAGGGAAGAGGATGTTGCCGGATTACTTCAAGAAAATAGAAATTTGCAGATAAAAAGGCTTTCGTTGATTCCGGATGAAGCAGTACGTAATAATCGTTTTGCCCAGCAATTAGCGCTTAATCTATGGCAATTCGTCGCCAGGCGCGATGATTTTTATACTATCATTGCAGGATATCCCTGGTTTTCCGATTGGGGCAGGGATACCTTCGAATGTTTTGAGGCAATTTTGGAAGCAGGAATGTTTGACGTCGCGCAAGGGCTTTTGGCTGCCTTTGGCAGGTTTGAACGCGATGGAATGCTGCCCAATATCATTACCGGAGAGACCGCGTCAAACTATGATACCGTAGATGCTCCGTTATTATATGTCTTATCGGTAAGAGACTATATTGCTGCGACAAGTGACGATACGATCCTTAACAGAGATGTCGGCGGCAGGACCGTTTTGCAGGTTGTAGAATCGATTATTCAGCACTATCAAAGCGGTACGCCAAACGGGATCCGTATGAATCCCGCTTCCAAATTAATTTGGTCTCCGTCGCACTTTAGCTGGATGGATACCAATTTCCCTGCTGCTACGCCGCGCCAGGGTTACAACGTTGATAACTGCTCTAATTTTGCCAGGGCAGTGCGCTTTTTAGGTCAAATTTACCGGCACCACGTAAGAGATGAGGAGGCGGCACAGTTTTATGCTTTGGCAGATGAAATTACGCGAAGCATCAGCCAATATTTCTGGGTAGAGGAGCGATCCGGGTATCTCGCAGATAACATTTGGACTGAAAACCCCGACGTTCATCCCTCAGAAGGCATTCTTGATAAAGCAGTGCGTTCCAATCAGGACATCGCCGCAGGTTTATTAAGCCAAGCAAGGCAAGAAAAGGTTGTCGAGATTGTGCGCAATAAACTTTTGGTTCCCGCCGGAGTAAGAAGCTTGTCCGAGGACAGCTGGTCGCAGCCGGAATTTCCTTACCGTCCATATTATGAAGGACCGGAAAATGATAGCCGGCAATGGCCGAACCGTAAGCTTGGCTATCACAACGGTACCGCATGGCTGCATGTATATACCGATTGGATCATGGCTTTTATCGAGGCGCATGGCAGCTCAAAAGAAGTTTTAGAAATGGCGTTGGCATATTTCGCTCCGGTTGCCGAGCATTTGCGTGAGGGAGGTATCGGCAGTGTTTCGGAAGTACGCGACGGAAACTATCCGCATTGGCTGCGCGGCTGTTCTGACCAGGCCTGGGCAGTGGCACGTACGCTTGCCGCATTTGCAAAGATTTTAAAAGCATACCTGAGGACACAAAGAGAAAAAGCAGATGCTAAAGCCGTTTCTTCAGATAGCAACGAATCCCTCGATAACGGCGGAACGTTTAAACCCGCCTTTTCGCGTTTTGATTTATCCGCATCCGGAGAAACCGATTTGACAAGGGAAGAGGTCGATACCATAGTAGAAAGAGCTTTGGCCAATCCGCACAATCGCAGTAAAACTTATTTTGATATTTCTGCTAAAGAAGATTTTGCGAAAAGATTCTTTTTTGCGAGCCCCCATGCAAACATATATTCAAGGATTTCCGCTCTTCTTGAAAATATGCGCATCGAGGTGCATGTTTTAGAAGGGCTGATTCGCTTAGACGCAACGCCATTGAGGGGATGCTGGCAAATAGGCGCAATAGGTCAATCGCATCTTTTAAAGATTTATATTAATGCGGGGCACAAGGAAAGTCTTGGCTCTATCGCGATCCATGAAATAGCTGCCGCGGTCACCGCAAGTTTCGTTGACCCTGACTTAGGCAGGGTTGCGCCTACTTCTCATGAAACAAATCTTGAGATAGAGGATGATTTTCTTTCCTGGAAAGAATATTTGCGCATGCCTTTGTTTATAAGGATGAGGAGAGGGATGCTGTTCGGCCATACTTTTTCCGAACGGGCATTAAACGAAATTTCAGGGATTGTTTGCGGGAGTATCGATTTCGCTGCAGGAAAACGCAGGATCTCTGAATTTTCCACATTGCCCGAATGGTTAAGCAGCATCGGCACTCATGCCATAGTCGAGGTTTTGGGCGAAAACCGCAGGAGAATGGCGAATACATGGCAAAGAGGGAAATATATTCCAAAATTTAATGATTTGATTTCCTTGGCGCAAGGATTAGGCGTTGATGCGCGCGATGTCATCGAATTACGTTATAGACAGGAAATTTCTTCGATACAGGTCAACACCCCTTTAGCCGATAGATTTTCCACATTGGCATTAAACATGCCTGAGCCGCTTTTACTGGCAGCTTTGCAGGCGTTAAAGATTTTTGAAGCCCAGGTCATGGAGCAGATAAAAGATGAAGCCTTCCTGGAGGAACGTACCGTAACCGGATATGCGCGGACTATTTCAGCGTCCTCGCGCGAGAGTAAGATAAAATTGTATCATTCCGATCTATTCGCGCACTCTACCGCCTGGCTCATCCCGCAGGAAACCAGCTTAATGTATAAAGAACCTTTTAATTTTCTGGCTTTCGTGAACAGAGGTAATCCCGCGGATTACCTATTGGTTGTTTACGCGGCCGCAGATAAAAGAGCCGCGGATAAACTTATACTTTTAGGATCTGCCGTCGATGCGCCGGCGCATGCAGTCTTCTTGAGGATACCGCGTAATCAGTTTATCAATATGAAAGATTTGAAACAAAAGGATGCCGGTTTCTTCATGGATTTTGCCTGGCGGGCACGAAAGGATTTCTATGGTAAGGGGCATAACCAGGATGCCTTTGTGGAAAAATATTTACCGGGTTCCCGGGAGTTTAAATATCCTATTGTAGAATTTCCCGGGATAGAGTTACTCTTTCCGAACATACAGGTAGAATCGATGTGGTCGCCTCTGAGCGAGCACCTGTATTTAGCAGGGAGCAAGGCGCATCTGCATTCTTCCGCGCTACGTGCGCTGGTGCACGTAACAAGAGCACCTGAGACGGGTGCGCTGCAACCATATCGGACCAGCGATGGAAGATACGATTATCTTTTCTTTGTCCCGCAACCCAAAGAAACGTTGGTGTACAGTTCTTTACAGCAGACCCCTGTAAAAACTATGGATACCCCGCAGCCCAAAGAGCCCTTAGTCAGGCTTAAAGGCAGGGTCTGCCGGCAGTATGTTTCGGATGTAGTAGAAATCCATAATTTTCTACTCAATATCCTTGGGCGTTATGCCCGATGGTCGGTGACCGCATTAATCCCCTATGCGCATGGAATAGATAGAAGTATGCAGACTGAATTGGAATTAGCCAAGGGCGCTTCAGGCAAGCATACTACCTTTTACTTCGGAAAACATTTCTTTGGTGCCGCCGCTTTTCTAACTCCCAAGGGGCATACCGCAACCAGCAGAGGCGTTACGATAGTGAAGATATTTTCTGGTGAGGTAAACCAGTTTACTGAAACCGGCAGGTTCCTGGATCGCGCTGGCGCAATTATCAGGGATGATGTTTTTATTGATGCGCAGGGCCGCTGGGTCAATGCACAGGGAGGCCTTTTAAATATCAGTCCCTTACAGCCTTGTCTTGAAATAGCACTTTTTGATAAGCACTTTTTTTATTTAAAGGGAATCAGCGCGCAGGAGTCGCTGCCTCTTTTACGCGGTTCCTACCTGCATTTGCCGTTGTTGCAGCACTTAATCAGCAGTCCTGATGAACGGCCGTTTGGTCTTGATTTAAAGGTAACTTCAGAGCTTCAAGACCTGGGCCAGCCCTTGCCAATGCTGGACTCTACCGGTAAAGAGATCCGCCATCATCGTTCCATGGGGATGTTCGACGTTTATCCCAATCGGAAAAATGTATTCTATTTTGACCAGGAAAGGCAATTATGGCAAAAGTACCCGCTTACCTATATTATTCAGGGCAGACAAAATTTTATTTCTCAGGAACCCCAGTTGATTCTGCATCTGACCCAGTTGCCGGTCGATGATCAGGTCCCTTCCGCGGAACAAGAGAATGGGCCGTTTGATAACGGCGGCCAAAGAAACGAAAGCGCTGCTTTTTATGCTCAAGTACGCCTGTGTATTGTCGGGCAAACAAAAATTTCCGAGGAAATTGTCAGTCAAATCACAAACAGTCAATTGCGGGCGCTCGTGAGCATCGCGCTGTCAGGGGAGAGCGCGGCCATAGAGGAGAACGTAATACCGATAATGCGGATGATCAAAGCTTTGGGTCTTGCTGAACAAAATATCCGGGAAATCATGCTTGCTCTTTCTTTTCATTTACCCCGTATCATCGCGGACACACTTACCGATTTAATCCTTGATAGTGAAGCAGAAATTGCAAAGCTGTTCGCTGCAAATTCTTGGAGTTCCCGGCGGGAAAAATACGGCGTAGGCGAAAGTAGAGAATTGACACGTCTCGCTATCGCGCGCACCATCAATTTTGTTCTGGCGCATTATTGTGATGAGACAACAAGACTGATCCTTGACGTTGGCGCCGGAGAGGGGTTCCTTGAAACGCTTCTTGATATAAACATGCTTAGGCCTGCCGAGGTAATACCATTCGATATTAATCCGCATTTTCTCTTACGTTTACAAGAGAAAGGTTTAACCAAGCGTACCGTTGCCGGCGATGTCTACAGTCTATATCAGCGCTTGCAGGAAGAAGGAATAGGGGAAGTCGATGCTATCATCGCGCTTGATAGTTTCGATACATTCGAGAATCTTCCTGGAGCGATGCAGCAATGCTTTGCGGCGCTTCGAAGAGGCGGCAAAGCGTTAATTTTTCAAGTGCTTCGGGCTGATCCGCGGCCTAACATAAAAGCAGCCCGGGCAGCGGGCGCGGTATATTGTCCTAAAATAGATGCATTTTTTTCTGACGCGCAGGCAGCTAAAACGGTTATGTATCCGTATTTCGTTGCTGAGATACGAGGGAGAAGCGCTGACCCTACTGAAGATTTTTATGCGTGGTATACGAAGCTGCGTATGCAGTTAGAACTGAACATCACCACCGATGTTTATTTCCCGCGGCTCGTTGCCGCGACAAAAGATGCGGGATTTACCGTACTCTATGCAGCCGGACAGAAATCGAATATTCTCACCTCACGCAGCAGTCGTCATGACCAGGCGAAGACCGACGATGGTTTGATGAGCATACCACAGGATGTTAATATGCTCGATTCTTCTTATGGTCAGACGATGCTTGCTAAAGTTCCCAATCTACCTGAAGGTAAAATCATTGAGCAGGCTGAAGTGATGATAATGGTGGCAGAGAAGCCTTCCTTGGAGGGATCCTTCGATAACGGCGGGCAGAGAAAGAAAGATCCCTTGAAGGGGCTTACGATATCTCTTTATACCGTTGATGATTATAGCGAGGAAAACAGGGCCCAGGAAGAAAAGATGGTTGCGTGGTTGACCAAAAATGGAGCTTTTGTTCGTTCTATCGGGAAAAGAGAGCGCTTGCCGGCATTTGCGACCTTTGAACGATTTTGTTTAAGCGAGCAGCACCTCGCCGTTAATACGCAATACGGGGAAAGAAGCCTTGTCGAAAAATTGGTTGAAAAAGATATTTTAAGACCAAGAGGGGTCAATACGCAGGGTATTTTAGAATGGGATTGGGTAGTAAGAGAAATAAATGAAGATACCTTACGTAAGATCGGGTTCTTTGATTTTGAGATTGATTGGATATTTCGCATGTGGTATGCAACGAACACCCTTCATGCGCTTGAAAGATATCTTGCGCCGCTTAAGGATTCAAGGCTTACTACTGTTGCCTTAACCGGAGGCGATCCCGGGGCTTGTCTGGCAGTAGTTATCTATCATCTTATTGCCTATTATAAAAAAGGTCATAAAATACGGCTTATTTATAATCATGGCGCGATGAAGGGTTCAAGGGCCTTGGGCCTTTTTAGAGCTAAGGAAGTTCAGGAGAGTCACCTTAAGTGGGCTCATGTACCTCATTGGGCTTTTATCGACGGCGCGATGACTTCAAACGGTATCAGCCTTGAAGATGTCGGTATTGTTTTTGAATACTACACTTCCACTGATTCGTTCAAATCAAATTTCCTAACGATACATGATCAACTGCTGCAATATCAGCGCCCGGACTATTCCCCGGCTAAAAGTCGCGGATCATTCGACAATGGCGGAAAGAATAAGAGTGGTAAGTCTGGCCAAGGCAGGCTCTGGAAGAATATCGTTATTCCAAATGTGACGGGAAATGCGCAAATGCCAAAAGTTACCTTACGCTTATTGCTTTCAACGTATACGTTTACCGAAGAGGATGACCCAGTGATGGCAATTGCCGGTTATACCGTTGTGCACGGGAAGTTCGATGTCCGCAGGGGGATCAGGCTCAACGTTAACGCCAGGAAAGAGGTGGCTATTCAGGATTATTTTCCTGTAGGTCATGGGGCAATAATAAGCGACGGCTGGCAAAAATATCATGGCTTAGGCATCAGCCAGACAACATTATTCTGGATTGCACGTTTTGCCCTTGCTATCGGTTCACAGAAGATTATCGTCCGGACAGGGTCATTGCATAACGCGCATGTGTTTAAGAAGTACTTTGCGCAGTATCTTGTCGTAGACGGAAAAACGTATGCAAGCGACGATCCTATGATATTCGATGAACGTGTCTTAAAGGTGCTGCTGGTAACTGATCCCGATACCCTGGAGATGATCGAATATGTGAGCCTCTCTCATATCGCGGATAACCAGTATTGTATAGTAAGCGATGGAGAGGCTTTTAAGCGGGGCAAACGCATAACAATCGATAAATGTTTTATATATGACAGCCATAAAAGATGTTTAGGGCTGATCAGCTGCGGTGGAGCATCGAATGCGCACATGGCAAATCTTACTTTTTACGGTAATCCCATGATTCCTGCAGCAGTAGAAGAAAAACGCGCTCTTGAGATCATTCCTCAGGAGTTTATCCAGACAGCTGACCGGATGAGCGCAGAGTTTTTTGCGGCATCTGCCGGAGTATCGCAAGATTTTGAGGAAGCTCTTGATAATGGAGGAGAACTGGCGGGTCATCAAGGGGGCATTGTTCGCAGCAATAATCATGAAACTGACAGGGCGCTTTCGACGCGTTATCAGCGAGCTCAAGAAATGCTGCGCTTATATCAACAGGGATATCTTTTAGAAAATTGGGAGCACCTTGGTGATGATGAAAGAGGAAGGCTTCTCTCTGATATTGAAAGGGCTGACTGGAATGAAGCCATGGCGTTATTTGATAACTTGGTAGTAAAAAGTAAAAAGTTGTTTATTCCCGTTGATAGCTTTAATCATATCGCACCCATTATCGAGCAAAGAGCAGAAGCCGGCCGCGCAGGGGAAGAAACATTACGCTGGGGAGCCCATGAGAATAAAACACGTTTTGCGGGAATTCTTGTCGCCGGCGGTACCGGTTCATCGCTTAAATTCACCCATGCGAAAGGGATGCTTCCCGCTACACTTTTAAGCGGACGGACGCTGTATCTTGCGTTAATCAATAAAATGAGGGCAGCAGCACGCAGTTTTGGACACGCGAAAATGTACCCGAAGGAATCTTACGATAACGGCGGATTAAACACCAATATTGCCGATTCCGATTTAACCGCAAAAGCGCAGGATTTTGGCACATCAAGAAGATTGTTGGCCAGTTTCTCTTTACAGGATCCGGAAGTGCATGCCTGGGAATATGTCCTTAAAGAAGGTTTTAAGGTAGGTACCGCAGAGCTGCCGAGAGTGACCGAAGATTTTCTTCTTCTCGCAGAGCATGTGTTGCGCCACGAAGAGGGTTTCCTGGAAGAAACCTTTAAGAATATCTTTGACCGGGATATCGACCGGTCGCAGATAGATTCTATTCAGATTAATTATTCAGGCGAGGGAGGGCTAAAACACGCCTTTTTAATAGTTGTGCGCCTTAAAGATGGAAGAATATTCGACTTTAGTCTCAGGCTGACAAAACCCACCATAGACGCTGCCGATCGCAACAATATTATCTGTTCGATGTATCCTTGGAAAACCCTTAAAAAAGGAGCGCACCGCCGCGTTGCCAGATATGGCTCATGCCGCAGAGTGTATCAGCAGAAATTCGATTATGAGATTGCGGCTATTTCCCAGGAATATGTTTATGGTCCTACCTTAGCGGAAATACTGCGTTATCCCAGCGTGCCTCTTGCGTTGAGAGCGCAGGCCCTTGTGGATGCGGTTCTCTGCTATCTGGAAGCATTGGAGGAATACGGCATTGGCATTAACGATCCTAAACCGGAAAACATATCTTTGCTGCGCGGAACACAGAAAGAATGGAAAGTCATCGATCTAGATAAAATTGTTTTTGGTCCGGAAAGTTCCCTGCAAAGCATTAGAACGCGGGAAGAATATATCGAGATCCTGAAATTTTATTATGCAGATTGGTGGGATTATCTGTGGCCCTATCTTGATAGTGACTTTAAGCCAGGCGTCTTAGCGCAGGAATCGCGCGCCGGCGGCGATTATCTTTCTCGCGAACGGTTTACGTCGGTACTTGAGGAAATTGATCTCTGGCGGCCGGCCGTAAATTTTCTTGGAGCGCCATCAGCGCAAAGTCAGGAATATATCATTGCGCAGAAGCTGGCATGTTTTTGTGTATTGAATAATATCGCGGCGCGTGTTGCATCGACCGGGACGCTGCTTAATGGATTCATCGAATGTTTTCATAATCACCCCCGGAAGGACTTATTACAAGCGCTTGTATGGTATCCGGGTGATGTGCCTATCGTAACCGATGACTTTCATC
>JAQUOR010000064.1 GCA_028717025.1 Candidatus Omnitrophota bacterium
TTCTGCGCAATATCGCCGGAATCAAGCCGTATGCCTAAAAGGTCGTAACCTTCTTTTTTAAGGTTTTTTGCGACTTTCAGCGCCGATTCTATTCCTTTTTTCGTATCGTAGGTATCTACCAGAAGAATTGCCCGGCCGGGAAATGTTTTCGCGAAAGCCATAAAACTTTCGATTTCGCGGTCAAAGCTCATCACAAAGGAGTGCGCCATGGTCCCTGAAACAGGTATCTTGTAGAGAAAACCTGCATAGACGTTGGAAGTGCCTTTTGCGCCGGCAATGTAGGAATATTTCGCGCTCGCCAGTGCCGCCTCAAGGCCTTGCGTTCGGCGTAAGGAAAAATCATAAATGCTTTTTCCCGTCGCGGCGATAACTACCCTTGCCGCTTTTGTTGCGAGTGTCGTTGCGAGGTTGATTTTATTAAGGAATGCGCTCTCAAGCAATTGCGCTTCTATGAGATTAGCGGTTACCCGCAGCAGGGGCTCTTGAGGGAATACGATTTCCGGTTCATCGACTGCCCATATTTCCCCTTTGAAGGTAAATTGTTTTAGATATTCCAGAAAATCGTCGTTAAATAATTTGAGGGTACGCAGGTAATCGATGTCCTCTTTCGTAAAATGCATCTCCTGCGCGAATTTCAACGCATCGTCAATGCCGCAGGCGACATAAAAGGGCCGTTTTGCAGAGCGGATAAAAATATCGAACGTTGCCAGAGCCTCCGGCTTATGCTGGAAATAAGCTTGCGCCATCGTGAGTTCGTAGAGATCCAGAAATAAGCCTTTTGTCATTGTTAAAGGTTGTTTAGCGTTTCTTGATCGAGGAAGTGTTCGCGATACACAATCTTTCCGTTCTTTAACACAAGAAAGACCGGTATGCTGACAACGGAGTATTTGTTGGCAAGTTTTCCCTCAGGATCGAGCAAAATTCCATCCGTGATTTTAGCGGGTAAATTCATTTTTTTGATGAATGCTTCGACCGTCGATCTGCGTTCGGATATATTCACCGAGTAGAAATTTTCCTCGTTTGCAATATTTGGAAAGTCAGTATCGAGGCGGGCAATTTCTCTCCTGCAATAGGGACACCAGGTCGTCCATAGGAACAAGACAGCTTTCGGGGCAGTGGTAATTTTTTCAAGAGTCACTTCTTTGCCGCTTAAGGTGTAGAATCCGTCATTTTGGGCGTACGCGCAAGAAGCAATAGCAAGAATGGAAATCGCTAAAAATATTTTTCTCATCGCAGTATATTTATGAATTTTACAAGGAAGTAAATCCCTGTGAATATCAGGAGCCCTCCTATCCCCTTTTTAATCATTATAAGCCATAGTCCTTGTTTTGGCAATCGACGGATAAGCGAGGCAAAGGTGCCAAGAATTATCAAAGGTACGCCGTAGCCCAGGGAAAATACGAAAAGACACGTTCCACCATAAAAAATATCTTTCTTTAGAGAGATAATGCTTAAAATGGCCCCCATGACAGGGATGTTACAGGGAATAAGTGCAAAGCCGCTTACTATTCCCAGAATAAAGACGGAAAGTTTGTTGCCCCTGGAATTATACGTCGGAGCAAAAAGCGGGATATTTACCTTGATGATATCGAGGGTATATAACCCAAGTGTAATGAGAATAAGTGCAAGCGCAACGTAGGTAACGGGATTAATAAAGAAAATGCTTAATAAGATCCCAAACGCTGAAGCAATTACCCCAAGCGTTGTGTAGGTGAGGGCCACCCCCAGGACAAAGAGTGAACTTACGACAAATCCTTTGGAACGCGAAACGGCGTGCGCTGCCCCTACTATTCCCAAGGTTATCGGAATGAGCGGGTAGATACACGGCGAGAGGCTTGAAAGAACTCCCGCAAGGAAACTTACGCCTACTCCGATAATCGGTGAGCCATTGAGAAATCGTTCCAGGTTTAAAAGCGTCTGCTCCAGCATTTTATTTCACGTTACTCTCAACGTGGGTTACATAATGGGATTTGCGCTTGCTTCTTTATTCAGCCACTCCGTATATTCCTGATTGATTTGATCGATTTTTACTGAAATGATTTCGGGAACGCTATAGGGATGGTTGTTCTTCACCATTGTTTTTAATTTGGCATAAAGAGAGTCTTTGGTTTTTATGACGAGGATAACTTCATCCGCATTGTTGATTTTTCCTTCCCACCAGAATAATGAGCGTACGCCCTTTATGATGTTAACGCATGCGCATACACGCTCGCTTAACAGCATTGTAGCGAGGGCTTCTGCTTCCTTTTCCGGAATCGTAACGAGTACTGCTATGGCCATGAGTCCCTCCTGTGGTTATAAAGGATGGATATTTGTAATAAGCATCAGGTAACAGGTAGCAGGCCCTTTTTAAATCCCTTATTGTCTTTTGACGTGTTACTTGATACGTGATACTTGTTACGTAGTCGAATAAATAAAACCGCGCGCCCGGCAGGAGTTGTATCCAATCATTTGCGTAAGCAAATGTGATAGATGGTAATTATATTGGATCCAACACTGCTTTTATCTATGAGCAAATAGGCTTCGTAACGAGGCGAAGTTTTTATATCAGTAAAAAACCGCGCGCCCGGCAGGAGTTGAACCTGCAACCTTCTGGTCCGTAGCCAGACGATCTATCCAATTGATCTACAGGCGCGATATTCGCAATGAGACATTTTTATTTTTGAGGCAATCAGTATACCATCAATTCTATTTTTGGCAACTTGTGTTCCCGCGGCATTTTACCTGCAGAGATTCAGGAATGATTATGTGGCACGCCTATGGGGAGGCACTCTATTCTTCGTCCAACTGAAGTTTTGCTTTTATCTGTTGCGTACCCGATTCATTTAAGACCCGTATTAACTGAGCGGTATTGATCTTTGCCCACATAAAACCGCATTTGATGCAGCTAAAAAACCTGTTTTCTATGCGAATATTTACCCCCAAGAGCGCGAAAGTTCGCAATCCTCCTGGTCTGAAATATGCACGTGGCGCAACATAATCGGGTTGATTGAAAATCTTCCCTTCAGTTATTTTTTCACTTTTGCATTGCGGGCATCGTTCATCCATTTTTCTCCTCCTCTTTATACACAGTTCCTTTGATTTTGTTATGCATGGTATCGATAATACGGCGCATTGCAGTACTGTCAATAGCAATTCCCTGGAGCCATTCCCCGGTATCCGAATTCTGCATTTTTTCTACTAACCCGATGATTGTATCCTGCGAGCCGATACGCATCAGTATCGGCCTGCCGCAGTCACCGTTCTTTAGATCGGCATTAATAGTGAATGCGCTTATGAATGACTTATCGACCAGAAGCAGTCCCGAGAAAAAGACAGGTTGATTTATGTGGGACGACAGTTCTTCGTACTCTTTTTTAGGATCCGCAGCAGGATAACCGCATATGAGAATATTCCTTTTCCGGTCAGCGATTTCCATCTTTTTGCTTTCATCAGCTAAATCTTCATATGAGAGTATACCGGTATTTGCCACCTGTGCCAGGGCTGTCGTTACTCTGATGCAGAGCAGGTCTATTTCCTCCGTTTTTCCACCTTCCTGCTTTTTATCACGCACTCTATCCCCGGTTATCGCATTCTCTTTGCTTAATTTTACGGTTATTTCCTGTAATTGGGCGGGTAAGGTAATAAGTACTTCCTCAGGGAATTTACGTTCCTCCATGATTTCATAGAAAAGGCCGGTATCATACGGAAGTAATCGCGCATCTTTATTGATGCGTAAAAAATGCGCAACAGTAAGAAAATATATTTCATTTTCTTTTTTGACCAACACACCATTGCAGACATTCTCGTGTATATTGGAATATCCAATCGTTTCTCTCTTGTCATTGTAAATTTTAATTTTAACGGGTTCAAAACGAAAGGCGATTTTTCCGGTTGAATTTTTAATGTTAGCGGAAACGCACTGGCTGCAAGACAGAAGAAGAGCGCTTCCGAAGAAAAGTATGCCGCACAGAATTTTTTGTGTTTTCACCGTATTTAGTCTTATATTTCGGTAAAAGTACCGTTTTTGCGGTAAAAGGCGATAGCCTCATCGTGGCTGCGCGTGTCATTCATATCGAAACCTTAAGCTACTTCTAACAGGGTTCCTTATTTGGATGCAGTTTGCGCCAATGGTTGACGTAAAGATACAATACTCCCGGGCCGAATGCAAACAACATGACCGCGATGCCGCAGGCAATGCCGGTAAACGTCCCGGAGCCGGCACAACAATATTCTCTCTGGCGCACTACGATATGGGTCGGTATCACCACCAGTAATTCAAGAATGCTGCCGCGAAAAAGATATCGGCATTGTCTTTTAATTAAGTTCTCAGGGGTGGTTTTTTTGCCCCACTGCCAGAAAACGTATCCCCAGATGACCCAGGATAGGACTAATATGGCTGCCGTTACCCACCAGAGGTTTTTTGATGGCTCGGCATGAATGATAAATTCAATGAACGATATGGTTGTTCCGGCAACAAGTAATCCCATCATAAAGCTTGCCGCAATAACTGTAGAAAACATTTTCCTTTTTTTTACGGGCCGCCTGCCTGCTATGTCGACCGGGACAGCCAGGAATGCCGCTTGAGCCGCTACGATGACGATGAGCCATGACCACACGGGAGTTTCTGCAAAAACCCGAAGGTCATTTCGTAAAGACTCTATGATATTTCCCGAAAATATTTCGCTGATTGATTGCAGCGCAAACTTCATTATCGGAAAAGTCAGAGTGATAAACAAAAGTCCATAGAGGGCAGCGACAATCAGATACCAGCGCTTCATCTGCGATTCTCCTTGATACTGCGATCACTCAGTAAATGCAAGATAACCCATTACCGCTATGCCCGCCAACGGCACGAGGACAAGGACTCCTATCCAGCCGGGCTTACCTCTGGCGATGGCTATTTTGTACCAGAGAAATCCGCTGAAACCAAGCGATGCAAAAAAGCCAAGGATGGGAATAAATCCGGCGAGTATTATGAGCAGCCACCAGTAGCTTAAGCCGGCGATTTTGCACATAAGGAAAAGATTCGCTATCGGGATCCAGGCTAACCAGGAAGGTTCGTTATTGGTTTTCTTGGCAATCATTTGAAGGCATAGTGACGTGAAAATGTAAGCAGCAAGGCCGATGATAAAAAATATCCCCATAAAGGTCGACATTGCGGCAAGTGCCGCAGCAGTAGAACCTTTTTCGTTTAACGAGAAGCGGTTTGCGTGGCGGGTCGATGTACGTGTGCTGATCGGCTGCCCGACATTTTCCTGTTGTCTGACAGGAACGAATTCGTCTTCGTTTGCAGGATTAGTTTTTTCTAAATTCGGAGCGCTATATTCTTGTGAGGACAATTGAGGTGCCTCGGTAATGGCAGCCGGAGCATCTTCGTTGGAAGACGTGATCGTATTCTCTTGGGATACCGTTGAAGCTTGCGTTGCAGGAACAGTTTCCGTTGCCGGAGTTTCAGTCGTGGTTGTGGTTTCCGGAGTGTTTTCTGCGGAACCTTCCTCCGGCGTGATGAGGTTTTCAGGCGGATTGTCGATTGTTTGTGCCGCAGCTGTCCCTGGGGTTATTTTTTCGCCATTGATGCTTTCGATATCACTTACAAAATAAGTTATTCCGATACCTTCAATGTCGACTTTTATTTTTTCGCTCGTTTTTTCGAGGATGTTTGCTTCAACTGTTTTTCCTGATTTTAACACGATTACGTCGGCGAACGAACTACTTACGGCAATCATAAGAAAAGCAAGACATACCATGAAACTTTTTATACGCATCGCTCCTCCTTCCTTTTTCTATTTACAGTATAACCGACTGTTAACAGCCCGCTCTATATATCTTTTTACACGGTAAGGCTATTGCGTTTTGGAAGAATAAACTGCATCCATCGGCGCCGGATCTTTTCCTGTCAGGTCTTGATTTGATTTTGCGCAATCGCAACGAGACAGGATCCCACCGGTTTCAATGACAAAAATTTTACTTCCCGTTACTCCGCAGTCTTGAGGTGTTGCGGTAATCTTATAACTTTTTTGTTGCAGATCTTCTAAAAACGTATATCCCGCGATGGTTGTCCGGTTGTAAGGTTTGGAAAGATACGGATTTTCGCTTTTAAGCAGCATAGTTTCGTCGGTAGGATAATTACCATTATTGCTTACGCTGTAGTTTTCAAGTGCTGCCGAAATTAATTTCAAGTGTGCCTGCGCTCCCATTTCAGAAGCTGCGATCCTTCGCTCCAGAAGAACCGGGATTGTTATCGCCGCCAAGAGCGTTACTATAAAAACAAAAATCCAGAAAACAAAGGCAGTAATGACCGCGGCGACGATCCAGCCTACCCGCTTTTTGACGCTGATTTTTCCTTCATTGATCTTTTTGGCGGTACGATAGGCATCGAATATCCCTATGCCCCAGGGAATAATGAGCCATGAGGTAAAGAAGAAAAGAACCCCCTTGCCTATTTGACCGTTATAGAATTGCCCTGTGCCGGCAATAACGAAGCTTAATATTGCCGCCAGAATGGGCGAGCGTTCTTCTTTCGTTTGGTGTGTCATTTTAAGGTTTACGCATTCCTTGCAGTAATTTTCGTTTTTAATTGCGACGTGGCATTCCGCGCAAATACTTCGTGCGCAATGATTGCAGATCGCTATTGCATCCCGGTCAGTATGATTGGCGCATCTCATAAAGGCTCCTTGGTATAGCGGAAAAGGTTATAGTGTTCGTGTAAACGTCCCATGAATTTTATGCTTAAGGTCCGGAAGAAAACGGCAAACGGTACGTAGAAACACATGGTACAATAACCGATGAACAAAAGAACAGCTACCGCGATAATCGCGATAAGTACAAAATATCCAGCATGTAACGCGGCAGGCAGGAGACGAGAAAAAGCAATCGCTGCCGCTCCTGCGATTACTCCCGGATACAATATCCCGAAAATTGCTACCAATATGAGTACCGTATAGATGAGCGATGCGCAAATGGAAAGGGCAATCTTCATGAGGAGGTACTTTGCGGTATCGGCCTTATGCTGATTGAGCAGCGCGCACGCTTTTTTTATGGCTGCCACCGTGGCGACCCTGTCTTTATACATAATAATAAGTGCAAAGTCATTTACGATGAAAGAAAGCAATGCGCTTGCCAGAAGAAGCAGGCAAAAAAGAAGCACAAAAGGTACGCAGGTGAAGAAAATCTTAATTAAGCCTACTGAGGCCGGTGATTTCAAGGCTCCTATGCCGGATAACGCATGGAAACAGGCGAGAATAATCAAACCCAGCGCAATCAAAAAAATAATTCCGAAAACCAATGAGAATGTAAACAAAGAATCGCCGATCACGCGGTTATCCTTAAAAGGCTTTTTTACGGAAGCATCGTTTTTGACTACATCCTCAAGAAAAATAAAATTAAACCTGGCAGAGAGCCAGATCATTATGATAACGAATACCACCAGTATCATGACGGCAAGAGTAATGAGCGAAATCCCTATCGGGCTTTTTGCGATTTGTATAAGGGTGGTCAGTAATTCTTTGGAAGGGTCAGCGGATAGCTGTTGCGCAGGGGTTTTTACCTGTTGAGCGGAAGCGCTTTCGGCTTTTTGTGCCTGTGTAGTTTTAGCGCTATCATCGTCGCCCCGATAGGTCGAATTGAAATTCCCCCCGCCTGCTAAGTGTCCCGCCAAAAAAGCGATAAATCCGAATATTAACCATTTTTTCGGGCTAAACGGTCTGAAAAGCACTGTTGCCGTCCATTCGATCGAAGATTCTACTATTTCGGTTATTCGTATCATAGTTAGCGTTACCGACTTTACGGTAGCTGACTGGTTTCAGTCGGCTGTTCCTTTAGCTTGCTGCGGACATAATCGCTTATTTTTTTATTTTCTTCTTCGTCCATGCCGCTGAATTTTATTCCTATTGCAAACGGAAAACGTACGCCGCCACGGTCACTTTGCCATACTACCGTGCCGTTTACTGCCAAGGGTAGGGTTGACTCGGGCATTTTCAGCGTCAGATCAAGCGCCATCCCTGTTTCAAGACAATGTGCCGTCAGCAGGCACGCTCCTCCTTCGGAGATGTTTTCAGTGCGGGAAGAAAACTCGATAAGACGTTTTTGTATCCTGTAATTAATAACAAAATTCTCACTGATGCGCGGATATTGACGCCGATCTTCCATAATATCTATGCGTTATCGCAAGTCTATGCCGTTAACGACGAAACAGCCTTTATTTTCGGTTTAAATAGTTTTTTGCGTGAAATAATGTAGCTGACAATGGCTACGGGGATTAAAAGACCAAGTATGCCGTATATCCGATAATACACCAGGAGCATTTCTCTGGGCACATCGTTCATCAGCGGTGTTATATCGAGTATTACCTCTTCGGATATAGTGAAAAGATTGACAACGCCTGTGATTATACTGACAACGTTGTAAATAATACAGAGTATCCACGCAGGCTTCTTAAGGCGCATCAGGCCTATTGCGATATATAAATTAAGAGCGGCAAGGATATAAAAGTATATCTTAAGGCCGGTATCGGCAAGAAAAAAAGTTCCTAAAACAGGCAGTTTTTCGTAAATCGGGAAAGACGCATAGAGAAAACAAAATATCCCCCCCAAGAAGGTTATTATTGTAACGAGAATAATACCGAAAGGTTTCTGGGTTTCCGCTGATTGCTGGTTTCTCGATTTAAACAATTGTTTTACCGTTTTCTTGTTGAAAAATATCAGAAAGAACATCGGTATTACGATAAAAAAAATTAAAATAAGCGCAAAGGAAATTGTCCTTAAGAAAAAGGATATGTTGGTTGCTGAAGGAAACAGCAAGTGGGT
>JAQUOR010000065.1 GCA_028717025.1 Candidatus Omnitrophota bacterium
CAATATCCGGACGAGTTGTGTCGATGATTTTCTTAAAGCACGTAAAGTCCCCCGCATCGCAATCGCTGCTGTTTTTACCGACAATGACATATTCTTCAGCAAAAACATCGGCAATCGCTTTACCCATTTTTCCGGTGTGACCGAGAAGTAATATCTTTTTACGCATTATAGATTTACACCGCGAAACCACTTTAGATGCGCAAAAACGCAAAAATATTTCTTTGCGTTCTTGCGGCGTGACGGCTTCTTACTCAAATTATATAAATTCGTAATCTCCGCTGTAACCAAATACCTCAAACAGCCAAACCCATTCTTTAACCGAAAAAAATGCAAGACAGGTCAGGACCCAGCATTGCAGATTAAACTGCTCCCGGTCGTTACGGAAACTTTCAACCAGGATATACGCCTGTTTTCCCACCCGCCCTATCTCGGAAAGAGCCTTTTTTAATCCGTAAATAGGCAGGTTATGCAGCGTGGTTATGGAAACTACCAGATCAAATTCTTTATCGGCAAAAGGATACGGCTCCTGCGCGTTGTATACGAATACGCTGCTTTTTACTTCATCTTTTGCCTGAGCAATAGCGTATGAAGATATATCAAAGCCTGCTATCGTACACTGAGGAAGCAGTTTTTTAAATTCATAAAGCAAAAAACCTTTGCCGCAGCCAACGTCTAATATCCGGGCGCCGGGTTTAAGATCATATATCTCGATCAATTTACGCGCGACCGGCTCCCACCTGCCGTCGTAGGAATAGCCGCCGTACCCATACTTTCTTTCCCCGTCCCAGAAATCCTTATCAAACTTCTTTGCCACGGTCATGCTGCCGGATTTATCGTCACGCATGCGCGCTGCATAGTCTCTTTTTGTCTTTTTATGCAACGGAGTTACAATTTCAAGCAGACGTCCCATACGTATCTCCATTTTTTAAGCGCTGCGCTTGGCCGTCAAAGAACCCCGCACAAGCCCTGCACCCGCTTTCAGGTTTCTACAAACGTTAACATCCCATACCAGCCGCAAATAATCTTTAGCCAGTGTCCGTACGGAACGAAAAGAGAAAGCTTTGGATTTTCCTTTTTCGCGCTTAGCCAGCCGGTACGGAACTTCGGCGAAGAGATAGCCTTTTTTGGTTAATCGTATTACGATATCCGTCTGATAAAAAAAACTCTTGCACCTGTGCGTTAACTGTTTTAAAACAGATGTGCGGTAGATAACGGTACCGTTGGTATAATTAAAACTGGTCGAAAATGTAGCGTTGATGATGGCGCAGTACAATGAAGAAAGAAAGGTTCTCAGGGGCGCACGTACATCTTTATTGTAGACAAAAGGCATGACTAGGTCCACATCCTCTAATAATTTCGTATAGCGCAATGTCTCAACGGAAAAATTTTCGTTGTCTCCCGGTAAAAAGACTACCGCCTCTCCTTTGGCCTGGTCAACGCCATCCCAGAAAGAAGCGCCAAAACCTTCGCATCGTACGTGTTCAACCATACGCAGGCGTCCGTCAGCCTTCATCATCTCCCTGACTAACGCAGGAGTGCTGTCGGATGAACCATCATTGACCACAACCAGCTCACCATCGATACGACAGATGTCAAAACCTTCAAGGGTATTCTTGATGGCCGCTACGATATTATCCTCTTCGTTGAGCGCCGGCATGACCACAGTTAAAAAAGGACTAGCAGTACTCATACTCTTAAATATCCTGCTTTCTCATCCGTTATCCAATGCTCTATTAATTTCTCAAAGGGTTCCTTGCTGCAATAAGGATCATATACTTTTAAGTTGATTACCTTCATCAGGGCGATGTCATCGCCGCCGCAGCAATGTGAAGCGCCAAGAAATTTAAAATAATCGTTTACGCCCGTGGCAATAAATTTCACGTTCAGCTTCTGCAGGACAACATCGTTACGCATCTGTTCAAGGGCCCTGAAAGCAAGAAAGTTAACTATCGAATATACGACCGGTATCAAACCGCTCATGCTTAAACCCGCGGCTATCCCCACAGTCCCCTGTTCCATAATGCCGCAGTTAACGATCCTCCTGGGGAACTCACGTCTAAGCGTGTCGATGACGCCAAACCCCATATCGCATACAAGAAGATAGTACCGCTCATCTTTGCGAAAATACGGGACAATATTGTTTATAACCTCTTTTCTGAAATTAGTCATCTGCTTTACCCGTATAACTTTTTCCCAGAGAAAGTTCCTGGTGTGTGGGGATACGAAAATGAAACTTCGGCACATTTTCCATGCATTTTAAACCAAAACCTTTGATTGTCTGCGCGATGATTACTTTTGGAACATTGCCGGTCGTTTCTTTGCTTTTAAGAAGGGCGTGTACGAGTTTCGCCATGTCATGACCGGGAACCACTACGGGCTTTAGCCCGAACCCTTTTAACCTGTTTATTTTATCCGTATTCTTCGTATCAAGGACATTTACAATAAAATCCATGGCCTGAAGGCGATTGGCATCGATGATAACCGTAAGACCTGAAAGGCGGTATTTAACCGCAAACTGCAATGCTTCCCAGGTTGAACCTTCCTGCAATTCTCCGTCTCCTAAGATACAAAAAGTGTGGTACTGCCGATGCTTTAAACGCGCTCCAAGGCTCAAACCCACGGCAATAGGCAGGCCGTGGCCAAGAGACCCGCAGGCTGCTTCAAGCCCATACTCCGGCCTGCGTTCTGCACACCCCAACAAGGTACTGGCAGGAGTGTAAAAATTTTCCCATTCCTTCTTTGGCAGAATACCCATATCCGCGAGGATCGCATAGACAGCGTAGCAGCCATGTCCCTTGGAAAAAACCAACCTGTCCCTTTTTTGCCAAAACGGATCGTGCGCTTTGTACGACATAACGCGATAGTATAATGCAACAAGTATATCGATAGAAGACAGCGAAGGCGCGATGTGACCGGCGCCGTTTTTAACTGCCACGGCTATTACGTCATCTCTGATCTGGTTGGCTTTCTTTTTTAATTGGGTGGTATTTAATTCCATATTAATTAAAATATTTACGCAGATTAAAACGGATTATCGCAAATTTTCAATCTGTGTTAATCTGGTTCAAATCTGTGGCCATCTGTGTTTCAAATAAAGTTCACATGCTCCGAAGGATTTTTCAAATCCCACAAGTATCTGTTTATTTCATCCATGCGGCAGTTTACCCGGCATTGTGATGTATCGAGTTTTTCCTGCGCGAAGCGCAAAAGTTTTTTTCTCTTAGGGCTCTCCATGATCTGCCGGAACGTATTTTTATAGATATTGCCGAGACAAAACTTTTCTTTGGAAAGATATATACTGCACGCCCACACATTGCCGCACGCATCGATGTAGGCCCAGAAAGGCAACCCTAAGCAATGCGCATACGCGTGTCCCCCTTCATCCCACTTTTGCATGGTGTGTTCGCGGAAAACCACGTTAAATGATTTACTGTTTAACGCGCGCAATTCTTCTGCCAACCCGCGATAACGCCGATATTTTATGTTTTCATACTTTGTCGTTATGCTTAACGGGTGCTGCGAATAGGGTTTAACCACGAGATAATCCATCCCGATAGCTTTTGCTTTTTTTGCAAGCGCAACGACTTCCTGATAATTTTGAGGAAGCAGTATCAACTGCATCCCCAAAGTGCATGCGTAATGATTTTTTTTTCTTACGCCGGCTGCATACGTCAGGTTCTCTATCATTGTGTTGAAGTCTTGCTCACGCGTGTTGTGTATTTGAGCATAGGTTTTTGGGGTCGCGGCGTCAACACTTACTTTTATCCACGTAGTCGCCGGCATCATTTCTTTAAGCAGTTTTTCTTTCAGGAGTACCCCGTTGGTGGTTATCGCCGCATCAATGCCGCACTTTTTTGTGTGTCGCACGATGGCTGCGATGTCCTTATGCAATAACGGCTCGCCTTCGCCTGCGTACATGATACTTTTAACGCCTAAGGAAGCCATCTCCGAAAGCCTGATGTGAAACTTTTTTGTATCCAGGAATTGCGGCGCATAACGCATAAAATCCAGGCCGCAATACACGCAGCGGTGGTTACAGGAGCCGCTGGGTGCAATTTCCATATAGATCGGGTAGATGTTTTTCCCTTTTAACCAATCGGAAACCCTATCCACATGATAGAGCAATTTGTGGCTATCGATCCTATATTTATCCATAATAATCAGTTAAATTAAACGCAGGCAAGCACAAATTGAGATATTTGCCAAACGATTACGGTTGCGTAACTCGTCGCGGTTGCCTGCCTCGCTTTACTCGGCAAGGCAGGCGTCAATCGTAAATCGTTTATTCTTTTAAGACGCAACCGATAAACGATAGGCGAATCGAGCGCCGCAACCGACGGACGACTCACGATATAATAAATCTGCGTTGATCTGCAACTTCAATCTGCGCTCATCTGTGTTTCACAAGAATATCTACCAGGTAATGGCACAGGGCTGCATGCACGGTTTCAACATACCCGTACGAGTCGGAAGGAATATAGAAATTAACATCCCCCATTTTCCTAAGGCAATTATTTTCTTTAAAACCGGAAAGAGTAATGACAAAACATCCGATTTTACGCGCGGTACGCGTGGCATTAAGGATATTTTTTGAGTTTCCGGAACTGCTTATCGAAAAAAGAATGTCATTTTTTTTGGCTACAAGAGAAAGGGGCCGCGCAAAGACAAATTCATAACCCAGATCATTGCTTACGCAGGTAAGCAGTGAAGGGTCAGTAAAGGTAAGCGCTCTAAGCTGCGCGTTTTTCAGAAGGTCGGTCGCGATATGATTTGCGATGGCAGAGCTTCCGCCGTTACCGATCAGTATGATCTTATTGCCTCGTTTGTTGCGCAGAATAATTTCCTTAATGACTTTCGTAACTGCCGCGTCAACGAAGATGCGCGTGCCGGATGCATCAGTTGAAGAAATCTTAGAAAAAAGCTGCGCGAGTGTTTCAAAATATTGAGAAACGGTTTGGGGTCTATCGTAACTATCTTTCATGACTGGTCTTGCCTTTTTAATCTTTACTTTTCACTTTATTTTAGAATGGTTGTTATATATTTGAATAACGGCACCGGTTCGACCGCAGCGCGATGGCCCACGATCAAAACCTTCATTGCGCCGGCGGCATTTCCTATGAAACCGATCACGTCCATAGGCAGACCTTTGAACACATACGGAGCAGTCACGGAAAAGTACGCATCGCCGGCCCCCATCCTGTCGACGATCTCCTTAGAAAATACCGGCACTTTACTAAAGCCGGTATCCTGGGCGTAGGCAAGCGATCCCTTATGACCCCGGGTAATAATGATCTTTTTGCAGGAAATACGCTTCTTTATGTCAAGGATCAGTTTTTCCAGATTTGAAAATTTATCATGACAAGCCAGGCGTATTTCCGGTTCATCAATACATATGTAATCAGCGCGGGGAAACTTGGTGATCAGATTAAAACCGATATTGGCGCTGTTCGTCTGGACATTGACCGCTAAAAATCTCGCTTTTTTACAAAGCATATTTACTATTTTAGGAGTAATAAGGCCGTGGCCAAAGTCAGTCACCACCACCATGTCAAAATTTTTAAGGTGAGTATCAAGATAACCGCATATTTGTTTTTCCGTAAACGCAGGGATGTGCCCGGAATCATCGAGATAGCAGATTTCAAAAAGCTTGATAAGAAATGCCTGGTCCAAGAAGCGTCGCTTGACTACCGTGGGAGCGTCGTTACGGTAATAGAATTTAGTTTTAATATGGGGCTTAAGGCGGCTGGTGATAAAATCTTTATAATTGTTCTTTGTTCCGATGCAGCTTAGCAACGTTATGTTTTTGCAAAATCCCGCCAAGTGATTGGCTGCAGCAAGCACCCCGCCGGCAAAAACTTCTTCATTCAGGAATTTTGTTGCAATAATATTATCTTTTTGAGATTTTCCCATTCCTACGCAATAATGGTATTCGTCAATGATGATATCCCCGATAACAAGGACTTTTAGATCTTGGACTTTTTTAAGAGAGTCGATGATATCTGCGGATGAATATCGTTTTCTAAAATTCGTAAAGAAATTACGCGCCTCTTCCGGGTAGTGCGAAAAATACGTATTGATCAGCGACGAAGAACTAAAAGCTACCTCGTTGGTAATGTAGAGCTGCCCTCCTCCCGCCTTAACAGCTTTCTCTTCTTCGCCGATCTTGCCGGTCAAGTCCTCTTTTTGTTTTGCGTAGTCACTGCCTTTGGCGTAAAAATGGGGTTTAAGTTTTTTTATCGTTTCTACGGCGGTGGGCCACTCATTGATTGCGACAAAATCGACACATTCGATGGCAGCGACACTTTCAGCGCGCAGGTCCTGGCTAAAAACCGGCCGGCCCGGTCCTTTATTAACAAACTCATCGCGGGTAAGCGTGACTACCAGGACATCGCCGCTTTGCTTTGCTGCTTCAAAATGCTTGATGTGGCCGGGATGCAGCAGATCAAACACGCCGTGGCAAAGAACTATTTTTTTCCCTTTTGCCCTTAATTTTTTCAGGGTCAAGGCGAGATCGTCGAGCGTTTGAATTTTTGAATAAATATTTTTTTTCATATTTACACCGCGAAAACGCGAGATCATCTGCCTTGCCGGCCCTCGGCTTCGCCGCGAGGCGAACAGGCAGGCGCAAAACCGCAAAAATAACCGACTACAAATATTTTATTATTTCTTTCTGTTTTTCAATTCTTCTTTTGCGCTGTCGCGCATCGAGAGCGGCGCGGTGTTGCTTTTAAATCGAGATGTATTTAAACCACTCTTTTGTTGCGCTTTTTATGCCGGCACGCGTCCAGACGGGCGCTTGTTTCCAGTAATCGATATTTGCCAGCATGCGCCGCACTCCTTCTTCAAACGAAATACGCGGTTGCCAGCGTAGTGTTTTTTTTATTTTTTCGATATCTGCCCAGGTACAATCAGGCTCGCCGGGCCTTTTGGGAATATGGATCACCTCTCCTTCTAGGAGCGCAACGAGCGCATTGATGCTCTGGGGATTACCGCTGCCTACGTTAAAAATTTCATTGCATACGTCGGAAGATGCGGCGTTTAAGAAAGCCTGCGCCACATCAGAGACATAAATAAAATCTCTTTTTTGATTTCCGTCGCCCACTACGGTAAAGGGCTTACCGTGCAATTTTTGCGCCAGAAACACTCCGAACACTGCCCCGTAAGCGCCGGATGTGCGCGAGCGCGGCCCGTACACGTTAAAAAGACGCAAGGAAACAACCGGCATCTTATACACTTTCGCCCAATGTAAACAAAACGACTCTCCTATGTATTTCGTCAAAGCATAGGGATATTGCGGCGAAATCGCTGCTTCTTCGGACGTTGGATACGCACTAGGGATACCATAACACGAAGAGGAAGCGGCGTAAACAAATTTTTTTATTCCGGCATAGCGGGCCGCCTCGAGTATGGCAACGGTACCGTCAACATTTGCTTTATGATAGGCAGAAGGATTAACCACCGAAGGCACTATGTCCGCAAGCGCTGCCAGATGGAAAACCCAGTCTATCGACTTGAAATATTTCGCTATTTTTACGGTATTGTTTATGTCTTCCTTGATAAATGAGAAGCGCGGGTTCTTGGCAAACGGCTTTAAGTTATCCAATCTACCCGTTTCAAGGTTATCCACGACAACAACACGCAGGCCCTCTGCAAGCAGCTTCTCTGTTAAATGTGACCCGATAAACCCCGCTCCTCCTGTTACAAGCGCTCTCATAAACCTCCTCACTAACCTCCTCACTCTTGTTCCGCCTGCCAACTATAAGAATCTACTGTGTCCTAAGGGCGTTTTCGTCGCATCTCTTCTGGTTTTTTTATGACTATTGATTATATACCTAACCTCTGCACTACTCAATTATTTTTATTCTCCGTACTAACGTCTTTATTCCGGCGTAGCTCTAAAAGCTTCATGAGCTCGGGATTTACGGGGAAACCCAACGCGATTGCCTTATCGTAAAAGACAATCGCACGAGGGTAATCCTTAAGATAAAAATAGGCGCTCGCTAAATTGTTGCATGCAACAGCCTGGGCCGGATCAAGGCTTAATGCTTTTTGAGAATACTTAATGGCATTAGCGTAATCGCCTGATTTCCCGTACGCGCCGGAAAGATTAACATAGATTAAAGCATCGTAAGGATTAAGCTCTATCGCTTTGCGGCAAAATTCTATTTCTTTTTGGTAATCACCTCTCTGTCCGTACAAAACCGCAAGTTCACTGTAAGCCTTCCAGGAAAACGGTTCTATTGCGATTGCATTTTTGTAAGCCAGTTCCCCTTCTTCAAAGCGACCGGCGGCAGCATAGGTATTACCTAAATTAATATACGCTTGCGCAAAATAAGGGTTGATGCGCAACGCCTGCTTAAAATCTAAAATCGCTTTTTCGTATTCCTCCCTTTTGTTGAAGATACAGCCGCGGTTATTATATGCTTCTACGTTATTGGGGTTGAGTTCTAAGACGCGGTTAAAATCGGCCATAGCCTTACTCTCTTGGCCTTTATTAAAAAAAACTGTCCCGCGATTCAAATACGCCCATACATGCTTGGGGTCAAGAAATAGCGCATAGTCAAAATCAGCGATGGCCTTATCGTATTCTTCTTTATCAAGGAAAGCTACGCCGCGATTTACGTAGGGCCTGGGCTTATGAGGAGATTTATTTATCGTATCGCTCCACAGGGCCACTCTATCCTGCCAAAGCGCATTCCTGCGATAGGTTGCTGCCGAATAGCCAACGATCAATAAAAACAATAGAATAACCGTAAGCCTGATTCTTTTTTCGCTTAAGCAGTAAT